>SLFF01000260.1 GCA_007124395.1 Thermomicrobiaceae bacterium
CCGGTACACAGCGCGATTGCGCTGGTGCTGACGTTCGTGAACGTGGCTGCGATCTTTATCATGCTGCGTGCGGAGTTTCTCGCTGCTGTCCAGATCATCGTCTATACGGGCGCCGTGCTGGTATTGATCCTGTTCGTGCTGATGCTTGTGAATCCGGACGATTTGCCGGAGTTCCATAGCGGCAAGCCGATGCAGAATGTGTTCGGGTTCGGTGTTGGTCTGATTCTGCTGGCTGAGATCTCGGTGGCGATTCTTACCCGTACCGTGGTCGCTGAGCCGGGGCCCTGGAACGAAGAGGGCGTGGCTGCCGCCGGCGGAAACGTTCAGGTGATCGGCCAGCTTCTCTACTCCGGGTACGTGCTCCCGATTCAGGCGACCGCGCTGGTTCTGCTGGCCGCTACGATCGGCGCGCTGTTCCTCGGCCGCCCTGATGAAGATCAGGAGCCGACACCGAAACGACGGACCGTGGCGACGATCTCGCTGGCTCATACGCGAGGCGCGGACGATGACGTGATTCCGGCGCTCCGGGCCGCCAACATCAAGCGAGAGGCTGGCGACCGGGATCTGATCATGGCGCGAGATGCCGACGAATTCACGACTTCAGCCGAGGAAGAAGAGAAGAAGGGGCAGTCCGAGTGAACGAGTTGATGCCAGAACAGTTTATGTTCCTGAGCGCAGCGCTGTTCATTATTGGGATGGTCGGCGTGCTGACCCGCCGCAACGTGCTCGTGATCTTCATGTGTGTCGAGCTGATGCTGACCGCGGTGAACATCGCATTCGTCGGGTTTGCCTGGGAGTTCAGCCAGATGACCGGTCAGATATTCGCGCTCTTCGTGATTGCGATCGCCGCGGCTGAGGCCGTTATCGGGCTCGGCATTATCATGGCACTGACGCGCCAGCGCGATACCGTTGACATCAACGAAGTCCGCGAGCTGAGACAGTAATGGTGTCAGTCGTGGATCGTATGTGGGGGAACCGGGACGCAATGGGGAGTCGCAACTGATGTCCAGTTGGCTTTTTCTGATACCGCTCCTGCCGCTCGCGGCAGCGGTGATCAACTTTATCCTTGGGCGCTGGTTCCTCCAGCACGCGTCGCAGTGGCTTGCGACCCTGGCGGTCGCCGGATCCTTCATCCTGAGTATCCCGGTGTTTCTGGAGATCGTGTCTGACGAGCAGGCGATCTCCCAGCATCTCTACACCTGGATCCCGGCTGGCGACTTCGATATCCCGGTGACGCTGTTCGTTGATCAGCTCACCGCCACGATGTTGCTGGTGGTGACCGGGGTTGGCCTGCTGGTCCACATCTACTCGATTGGCTATATGCACGGAGACCCCGGGGTTTACCGGTTTTTCTCCTACCTTCCGTTGTTCGTCTTCTCGATGCTCATGCTGGTCATGGCGAACAACTTCCTGGTGCTCTTCGTCTTCTGGGAAGCGGTGGGACTCTGTTCCTTCCTGCTGATTGGCTTCTGGTACCGACGCCGTTCGGCGGCCAGTGCGGCCAAGAAGGCGTTCATTGTCAACCGGGTGGGTGACTTCGGCTTCGGCATCGGTATTCTGTTGATTTTCGTGACCTACGGCACGATCGAGTACGCCGGGGTCTTCGACATGGTCGGCGATGCGAGCCAGACGACGATCACCGTTATCGCGCTCCTGCTCTTCACCGGTGCGATCGGCAAATCGGCCCAGCTGCCGCTCTTTGTCTGGCTGCCAGACGCTATGGAAGGTCCGACGCCGGTCTCCGCGCTGATTCACGCCGCGACGATGGTCACGGCCGGCATCTTCGTATTGGCTCGCGCCTATCCAATCGTCAGTCAGTCGGCCGACGCAATGATGGCCATCTCGATTGTCGGTGCGGCGACCGCCTTCGTGGCGGCAACGATCGCCGTGACGCAGTATGACATCAAGAAGGTCGTCGCCTACTCCACGGTGAGCCAGCTCGGCTTCATGGCGTTTGCCATCGGTACCGGAGCCTGGGTTGCCGCGATCTTCCACCTCGTCACCCATGCGTTCTTCAAGGGTCTGCTCTTCCTCGGTGCTGGTAGTGTCATTCACGGAATGCACGAAGAGCAGGACATGCGGAAGATGGGCGGCCTGAAGAAGTACATGCCGGTGACGTACTGGACATTCCTGATTGGCGCGGCCGCCAACGCGGGCATCATCCCGCTGGCCGGGTTCTGGAGTAAAGACGAGATCATTCTCGGCGCCTGGCTCTACGATCACACGATTATCATGGTCGTTGCCTTCATTACGGCGTTCTTTACATCGCTCTATATGTTCCGGGCTGTCTTCATGACATTCCATGGTGAGGAACGATTCGATCCGGACAAGGTGCATCCGCATGAGTCACCAAAGGTGATGACCCTGCCGCTGGTGGTACTGGCGGTGTTTGCGGCCACGATCGGATTCATCGGGTTCCCGCCGGAAGACGGCTGGTTCCATCACTTCCTCGACCCGGTATTCCCGGGCATGCCGCATCCTGATGTGGCCTGGAGCACAATCATCATCTTTGCCAGTATCTCGACCGTGATTGCGCTGAGCGGCCTGTTTATCCAGTACATGGCCTACGTCAAGAAGTCGATCAGTCCGGCAGGTATCGCAGGGTTGCTCGGGCCGCTGTACAAGCTGGCCGCCAACCGCTGGTACCTCGATGAAATCTACGATGTGCTGATCGTGCGGCCGCTGGTGGCGTTCTCGATGTTCCTGTGGCGATTCGTCGATACACAGGTTATCGATGGAACGGTCAACGGGGTCGCTACGCTGGTGATGTTTACCAGCCAGCAGTGGCGAAAGGCTCAGACGGGCCTGATTGCCAACTACGTGTTTGCGATTGCGCTCGGTGCGATCATTATCATCGGCGCGTTCATGATCTTTGGAAGTAACCTGTTTCAGTAAGGCGCGCAGGGGCGTGCTGATACCGATTCGTCGGTAAAGGGAGTACACCTTTTGGACTCGTTACCGATTCTCAGTCTGATGACCTACAGCCCGTTGGTGGGTGCGCTTATCATCCTTTTCTGGGTGAATGCTCCGGCCAATGCGGTTCGCTGGATCGCGCTCATCGCAGCGTCGGTCTCGCTGGTGTTCTCGCTCATCATGCTGGCGATGTTCGACCGCAGCGATAGCGGGATGCAGCTGGTAGAGACGTTCCGGTGGTTGCCGGATGTCGGTATCGAGTATTACCTCGGTGTAGACGGCATCAGCGTTCCGCTGGTCATTCTGACGACGATGCTGGTGGTGATCGCCATCCTCGCGTCATGGGACGCCATTCAGCACCGTGTGCGTGAGTACATGATCGTTATGCTTTTGCTGGCGACCGGCATGATCGGCGTTTTCGTCAGTCTCAACCTCTTCCTCTTCTACATCTTCTGGGAGGTTGTGCTGATCCCGATGGCGCTGATGATCGGGATCTGGGGAAGTGCCAACCGGATCTACGCCGCCGTCAAATTCTTCCTGTATACGCTGGCCGGCAGTCTCCTGATGCTCGTGGCGATTGTTGCCACCTATCAGAGCTACTTCGAGCAGACCGGGGAGCGCACACTCAGCGTGCTGCAGCTGTCTCAGGGTGACTACGGAACGAACTTCCAGATGTGGGTCTTCCTGGCGTTCTTCTTTGCCTTCGCGATCAAGATTCCGCTCTGGCCGTTCCACACTTGGTTGCCGGACGCTCACGTCGAGGCTCCCACCGCAGGTTCGGTGCTGCTGGCCGGTGTGCTGCTCAAAATGGGCGGCTATGGCCTGATGCGGTTCAACCTGCCGATGTTCCCGGACGCCGCCGAGGCGTTTGCCCCGTTGATCATCGTGCTTTCGGTGATCGCGATCATCTACGGCGCGCTCGTGGCACTGGTGCAGACCGATCTCAAGAAATTGATCGCTTACTCATCGGTGAGCCATATGGGCTTCGTGACGCTCGGTATCTTTGCCTTCAACGCGCAGGGAATGTACGGCGCGATGATCGTGATGATCTCGCACGGTCTGGTGACCGGCGCACTCTTCCTTCTGGTCGGTGTTGTCTATCATCGGGCACATACCCGGGCGATCGAGAAGTTCGGCGGTCTGGCCACGAATATGCCGATCTACGCCTCGTTCTTTGGCCTGTTCATGTTCGCGTCACTCGGATTGCCGGGCCTCAGCGGGTTCGTCGGTGAATTCCTGGCCATTCTGGCCGCATTCCGTGAGTACCAGCTTGCCGGCATCATATCGATGGCGGTGGTGGTCTTGTCTGCCTGGTACATGATGTGGATGTTCCAGAGAGTGGTCTGGCAGCGCGCTCCGGGCGAGCCACCGGATCATGATGATCCCGAGCTCAAGCTCACGGGTGACGAGGCACCACCGAAGGTCGCTGGTGGCTCAGGGGATCATCATCACGAAGATGTCGATCCGCGCACGTTGTCTGATGTCAACGCCAAAGAGATCCTGACGCTGCTACCGCTGGCGATTCTCACGATCTGGATTGGCGTGCATCCGGGGCCGTTCATGGAGTTGATGCAGCCCGCCCTGGAAGCATTGCTCGAGCCGTTCGGTGGTTCGGGATTCTGATAATGATGTCACGTCCGAATTTGCTCGATGTCGGGCAAATGACTTCGGCAGGGACGAAGGAGTAACGAGTGCCACTGGAACTTGTGCATCCGGATTGGGGATTGATCGTTCCCCAGCTGATCATAGTTGGAACGATCATCGCAATCCTCACCGCAGACCTGATCCTTCCACGCGATAAGCAGGGGGCCGTCTCCTGGATCGCGATGGTTGGTCTGGTGGCGTCCCTGGCATCGCTACTGACCATCGACTGGACTGCCGGCGACACGACATTCAACGAGATGTTCCGGGCGGATTCGTTCAGTCTGTTCGTCAATATGGTCGTGCTGGCAGCTGGTGTTCTGGCGGTGATGATCTCGTCCTCGTATGTCCAGTCGCTCGAAGAGCGCGGCACGATGCCGATGCCGGAATACCTCGTGCTGGTCATGTTCTCGATTCTCGGGGCGATGATCGTGGGTGCGTCGGGTGATTTGCTGATTCTGTTCATCGGTATCGAGATGGGATCGCTGGCGACCTACGTCCTGACTGGCTTTGCTCGTCGCCGCATGACATCGCTCGAAGGTGCTCTCAAGTACTTCCTGCTCGGCTCGTTCTCCAGTGCGATCCTCGTCTTCGGTATGGCCTGGATCTACGGCACCACCGGGACGACGTCGATTCCGGAGATTTCCCAGCAGGTCGGCACGATCATGAACGGGGAGCAGTTCCCGGAACCAGCCCTGTTGCTGGCGTTGCTTCTGGTAGCTATTGGTCTGGCGTTCAAGATCGCGGCTGTGCCGTTCCATATGTGGACACCAGACGCCTATCAGGGCGCTCCGACTCCGGTCAGTGCCTATATGTCGGTGGTCCCCAAGGTGGCCGGATTCGCGGCACTGGTGCGGGTCCTTGCTGAAGGTCTTGGACCGCTGAGCGACACATGGCTGCTGTTGATCGCGATTCTGGCGATCATCACCATGTTCTACGGAAACATCGTCGCGATCTCCCAACGTGACGTCAAGCGTATGCTGGCGTACTCCTCCATCGGGCATACTGGCTACATTCTGGTCGGTCTGGCCGCCTACAACCACGACGTTCCGATCGAGATGAGCATCGGAAGCGTGCTCTTCTACCTGTTTGCCTATACCTTCATGAATATCGGCGCGTTTGCCGTTGTCACCTGGCTTCAGCATCGCGGCCAAGGTGTCGATCTCGACTCGTTCAACGGTCTGGGAGTTCGCAGCCCGCTGACGGCGCTGGCAATGACCGTATTCATGTTCTCGCTGATGGGCGTCCCACCGTTGATCGGCTTCTACGCCAAGTACTATGTGATTCTGGCGGCCATCGAAGCCGAGATGATCTGGCTGGCCGTGGCCGTGGTGCTGGCGAGCGCGGTCTCCGCGTTCTTCTACCTGCGAGTCGTGGTGGCAATGTACTTCAACGACCCTGAGGGCGAGTGGCGACCACAGGCAACTCCGCTGCTTGGTCTGGGACTGCTGATCATGGCCGTTGGCACGGTCGCACTCGGCTTTTTCTCCGGCCCGGTGCTCGATCTGGCGATGAACTGGGTGGACGCCTTCGAGGTCTAGATTTCGAACCTGGCCGCAACCTTACATCTGCATACTGACCTGAATGGATGATTGCCATGGATACTCGTCGAGACGATTCCAATCAGACGCCCGACCGTCATCTCGATATCGGCGAACTCGATCCTGATCCATTCGTTGAGTTTCAGACGTGGTTCAGCGGCGCCCGCGAGGCCGGAATTCCTGACGCCAACGCGATGATTCTCGCTACGGCGACGGCAGACGGGGTGCCATCTGCACGAACGGTGCTGCTGAAAGGCACCGACGAGACCGGTCTCGTCTTTTTCACTAACTACGAAAGCCACAAAGGTCGGGAACTGTCCGAGAACCCGCGGGCTGCGGTCGTCTTCTACTGGCAGCCACTGGGACAGCAGGTGCGCGTTGCCGGGACGGTCGAACGTGTTTCCCAGGACGAGTCGTTCGCCTATTTCAGCTCCCGTCACCGGGGAAGCCGGCTTGGGGCCTGGGCTTCACGGCAGAGCGAGCCGCTGGAGACTCGCCAGGAGCTGCTCTCCCGTGTTGAAGAGATTGATCAGCGTTATCCGGGCGATGACGTGCCGCTGCCACCCCATTGGGGCGGATTCCGGATTCTGCCGGAGATGTTCGAGTTCTGGGAGAGTCGCGAAAGCCGGCTGCACGACCGATTCCGGTACACACGGCAAGCGGACGGTAGCTGGACGATTCAGCGCCTGCAACCCTGAGAAACCAGCCTCACGATCACCATTTGTCACACAGGATAGAATCGGGTCGGAAACGTTCAGTTGCCGACCTGACGTTCTGTCATGCCGGAAATGCTCGAGGGAGATTCCATGCCAAACCTGACGATCGCTTTCGGGATCACGCTGATTCTTACGGGCATTATCGCCTGGGCTGGAACCGGTCAGGAGAGCATGACGTCGCTCCTGCCCACCGTTGCCGGGATTCCGATCGTGATCGCTGGAATGATCGCCGTTAATCCGGCGCGCCGGCGGATCGGGCTCTACGTTGCAGCAGGGCTGGTCGCGATTCTGGCGCTCGGAACACTACGCGGTGTTGGCATTTTACTGGGTGGCGATGCGAGTACCGCATCGATCATAAACACGGCGCTCTTTGTCCTGTCAGTTGGATACCTCGTCGTGCTCGTCTACCGCCTGAAGCTGAGCAATACCGACCGCGATCTCGCCTGACAACCGGTTCTCATCGCACCACATGCCCGGGAGGATTTCCGCTGATGACATTCTGGATGATCCGCACGATCGTTGCGTCGCTGGTGCTGGCTGCCGTTCTGGTTCCAGCCTCGATGGTTCAGGCTGAGGAGAGCGACGACTCGCCCAACAATCCGAACCTGTATGGAATCGCCTCCCACGCCTGGTGGCTGGATCCCGACGTTCACGGCGACGAGTTGTTCGAAGCGCTGGATGATCTGGACGTGACCACGGTGCGGGTCGGCATCGACTGGAAGCGCTTCGAGCGCGAGCAGGGCACATACGACTGGGAGAAGTACGACCGTGTGTTCGGTGCGCTGGCCGAGCGGAATATCGAGATCATCGCCAACTTCAACACGATCCCGGCATGGGCGTCGGTCGACTTCGAGGGCTGCTCGGTCCCGGAGCAGGAACCAGCGACCTGTGAACTCCGCGACGACATGTACGGCGCGTTCGAAGATGCGATGCACGCGGCCGTCTCCCGGTATGCCTGGATCGAGAACTGGGAGTACTGGAACGAACCGGAGATGTGGACGCATTTCAACGAGCTGACCTACCTCGAGCACCTTCGGATCTTCTATGATGTGGTGCAGGACGTGAATCCCGAGATCACCGTGGCTGCCAGCACACTCGTCGGGCCAGAGTACATGGAATGGCTCTACAACGTCAGTGAGGACTGGTACGGCGAGGGGAACTATCCCTGGGATGCGATCGCCTATCATCCGTACAATGAGCACGGGACCGGTTTTGCGGACCCGGATTTCGAGCCGATTCGCTACGATCGCATCATTGAGCTACGGGAGTTGATGGTCGAACGAAGCGGGCCAGATATGAGGATGTGGATCACCGAGTATGGCTGGCATGGAGACCCGGCCGATCAGGCAGCCAATCTGGTCGAAGTGCTGGACTGGATGCGAACCCAGCCGTACATCGAGTTCGCCCATCTGCATATGCTCCACGACTGGCACGAGACTGATCAGGCCGAGCACTACGGGTTGATGTCGATCGTCCCGAACGAGGATGGCGAGACAATCCTCGAGCCTGGAACACAGTTCGCCCCAAAGCCGCACTTCTATGATGCGTTCAATGACTATCCGAGAACCGGCACGCAGGCCCCACCGGAGTCTGATCAGGTTCGCTACTTCCCGGACACCGGACACGTCACCTATGGACGGTTTCTGGACTACTGGGAGCGCAGAGGCGACTATCGGACCATTGGTCTGCCGCTGACCCGGCCCTATCCGAAGGAACAGGTCGACGGATCCTGGCTCCTGGTGCAGGATTTCGAGCGGGTTCGCATGGAGTACCACCCGGACCTGCAGGGGACCGAGTGGGAAATCCTGGGGACACTGATCGGGCGTGACATAACTGCTGGCCGGGAAGATGAAGAGCCGTTCCGGCCGCTGGAAGAGTGCGAAGCAGACGCGAGTCGTGACTGCTTCAGTGAGACTGGCCACTCTCTGGCCTATGGATTCCGGGATTTCTGGATGGAGCACGGCGGGCTGGCCCGATTCGGCTTTCCGATCTCCGAGGAATTCTCAGAGATGAACCCGGATACCGGCCAGATGCACACGGTGCAGTATTTCGAG
>SLFF01000194.1 GCA_007124395.1 Thermomicrobiaceae bacterium
CGGGAAGTGGCAACGTCTGATCCATCTGTCGATGATCAGCCAGCGCAGAACGTCACGCTGAGCACCTCGGATACCGACGAGCCAGAACAGTTGAGTGCGCCAGAGACGCCTGAACTGATTGGCCTGGACGACGCTGACCAGATCGTTGACCGGCTTGATGAAGCCGGTCTGGTCTTCGACGCCGACGTTGTCAGCGAAGGCGATGGCTACTCCATCGAATATGGCCGGATTGCGGTTGATCGGCACTTCTCGCTGGTGGAGTACTCCGCGACGGTATCTGGTGATGACCGCGTGTATATCACCTTTATGGCGAATGGCGGTGGCAGCCAGCCGATACCAGTGGAAAACGGTGAAGGCAGCGGCTGGCTGGTGTTCCACTCCGACGCCTCCGAAGCTGAGTTGATCGAGCTTGAAGATGGCCGATTCGATGGCACCGGAAACCAGAATCGACACGAGTTCGACTTCGATCCGTCTCCGCTGCCCGGACCTGATCAGGATCGACAGATGTATCAGACGGCAGATCTGGTCAATGGCATCGAACTGTGCTGTCTCGAGATCGAGTATGGCGTGGCGGTCAGCACCATTACCCGTTCATGGGAGATAGTTGATCGCGATGAACTGGTCTACGTTGACGAAAACTTTCAGCCGGTCGAACAGCCACCAGCGATGGATGCTACTGCTCCGGCGGTCTGGCCGACGCTGAGCGTTGACGACGAGGATCTGCCACTGGTAGACGGCGCAATCCAGCGAGGCCTGAATCTCGGCGGAGATGGGGTTGGAGTTCTGAATCTGCCGACTGATGGGTTGCTGGAGCTAACCTATGAGCATCTGATGCTACCGACGGATGGACAGGATGGCGGGCTTGCGATTTTCCAGGGATCCTGGACGCTGTCTGCCCAACTCGAAGAACCCGAGGCCGAGATAGAGCCGACGCCGGAGCCAACCGAAGAGCCGATGGTTGCCGATGAGCCAACGCCGGAACCGGAACCTGAACCGACACCAGCCGTAGCCGACGATGACGATGATTCCCCCGAGACTCTCCGGGTGATGGCGTATTTCGTTCGCAGCGAAGAGCTGGGGGTCAAAGCGCGGGAAATCCCGTATACGCAGGATGTAGCCACCGCGGCGATCCAGGAACTCCTGGTGGGCCCCGATGAACAGGTTGGGTCTGATGTCGGGCTGTATACCGAGATCCCTGCGGGAACCGAGTTGCTCGACATTGGTCTGGAAGATGGAACGCTGATCGTCGATCTTTCGTCCGAGTTCACCGAAGGTGGAGGCAGCGCCTCGATTCTCATGCGGCTGGCCCAGGTAGTCCATACCGGAACGCAGTTCGATTCTGTGGATGACGTCCAGATCCTGATCGAGGGCGAGTTCGTGGAAACGATCGGCGGCGAAGGCGTGATGGTTGGTGATCCGCTCGATCGTGAGGATTTCGAGGATCAGGCCCCGGCAATTCTCATCGAATCGCCAGCCCCGCACGAACCGGTCAGTACGTCGATTCGTCTGCGCGGGACATCCAACACGTTTGAAGGCACGCTCCAGATCGAGATCCTCGGCCCCTCCGGTGATGTCATCTATCGTGACTATTCAACGGCGGCAGCGGGCACCGGAACCCGTGGTGAGTTCGATCTGACGGTGCCGGTGGAATACGAGGGAACCGGTATCGGTGCGGTGCGGATGTTCGAGCACTCTGCCCGGGACGGCGAGCGGACCAACGTCGTGACGATCCCCGTACAGTTTCAGTAGTCCCAGACACGACAACAGGTCGGCGACCCATCGCCGGCCTGTCCCTCTCTGCGTGTCATGGTTCCCAGACCGTGGTCTCGGGCTGGAATGCAGCCCAGGCAAACCAGAAGTGAGCGCCACTGACGTATTCCTCGAGTTGTTCTCCCTCTAGCGGACCAGCCACGGCCTGACCGCTGATGTTCCATTGGCTCCCGGTCTCCTCGTCCTTGAACACGTCACCATCTTCGACGAACGTAAACTCTTCACCTTCGACGGTTGGGTTGAAGGCTGCTGCCATGCCAACGTCCCGGGAGACCGCGATCTCGATCTGATCCAGTGCAGACGTTGCCCCCGGTTGCCAGAAGACTACGATCGGATCTCCTCCAACGGTGTCATGGATTACCGGGTTGTCCTCGAGTTCGGGGAACGGATAGGCACGCACCTCGTCACCGCGTTCGACCCCGAGGACGCGAATCATCGGCGATTGGCGGTCATCGGTCTCGCCATCGAACAGGAAGGGTGACTGGTCGATGCGGTCATACCCGTGGTACGGATTGGTTCCGTAGTTCCGGTTGAACCCGGTGTCCTGAGATAGCACCAGACCTTCGGGATGTGCATCTTTGAAGGCTTCCCAGGAGACGATTGGCGCCGGAAGCATCTCCAGCATCTCACCAGCCATCTCTCCGACTATCGCTTCGCCGGTGATCTGCTGCCAGAGGCTTTCGGTCTGGTTGTCCCACATGACCAGATCGGAATTCCGCAACATGCCGCTCACGCCGAGTCGAAGTGTTTCCAGACCATCTACATCTCGATCGAACGCAACCGCCGAGTTACAGAGTGGGCAGAAGGTAACCGCGACGGAAGTGTCCCCGAACTCGGTGTTGACGATCTCGTGCCAGGTCATCACCTGCAGCGGGTACGCGCGAGTGACATTGTCGACCGATACCTGAATGACGGGTTCCTGGGGCTCATACCAGGTGTCTCCCTGATGGATGTCAACGTATGCGGGATAATCGATCGGCGGAATGCCGTCTCGCGGTACGCCACCGGAAATGAGCTCTTCCAGATTGACAGTTCGTCGGGAGAAATCGGTGTTTGACCAGCTCCGGGTCCAGCTCGGCATATTGCTGGTATCGGCATCCTCGAGCAGGGTGCCGGCCGGAAGTGGAGTTGGCATCGGATCACTGGAGCGGCCAGGAATCGATTCGCTCAGTACCGTTCCGCCGGCGATCACCAGCAGAATAGCCGAGATGATTCCGACCAGAAGCAGTGCCCGTCGTTTGACTTCTTTGCCGGTTTGCATGTGATGCTCCGATCACGGGTACGATGCGAAGTGTCTATGATCATTCTGCGGCATCAAGTGATGTCTAACGGTGAGCGGGATTACGCTGGGACAAATGTGCCCCTGCGCTGAACGCAGGGGCACGGAAAGGATAGGGGCGAGTGAGCGATTATGGTTCCCAGACGGTTGTGTCGGGTTTGAAGGCGGCCCAGGCAAACCAGAAGTGGGTGCCGTTCAGGATTTCATCGAGGCGTTCCCCTTCGAGTTCACCGTCGATCGCGTGACCGAGCACGTTCCAGGTGCTGTCTGTCTGCTCATCGCGGATCTCTCCATCGACGTGCACGAAGCTCAGCTCTGTTCCGTCCAGAATCGGGCTGAATGCCCCGGCGGAGCCGACATCCCGGGACTCGGCAATCGAGGTCTCATCCAGGGCTGATGTAGCGCCCGGGGCCCAGAAGACGACCACCGGCTCTCCGCTGACTTCATCATGAACCACTGGATGATCTTCCAGCAGTGAGAATGGGTAGGCTCTCGGCTCGTCGCCGATCTCCAGCGTCAGCACGCGTTCCATTGGTCGATTGCGTTCGTCATGCTCGCCATCGAAGAGGAACGGTGATGAGTCGATACTGTCGTAGCCAGCGTACGGGTTGTTTCCGTAGGTTCGCTCATGGCCAGTATCGCGTGAGAGGACAACGGCGTCCGGGTAGGTTTCCTTGAACTCGGCATAGGAGACCATGATCGACGGCAGCAGGGTCAGTTGCTCTCCGGCGAGCTCACCGACGATCGCCTCACCGGTCATCTGCTGCCACCAGCTCTCGGTCTTGTCGTCCCACATGATCAGGTCCGAATGCCGGAGCAGTCCGCTAACACCAAACCGCATGACGCCGTGATCGCCGACTTCACGGTCAAAGGAAATCGCCGCGTTGCAGAGTGGACAGAAGGTGACGGCGATGGCCCGGTCTCCGAATTCATCGTTGACGATCTCGTGCCAGGTCATGATCTGGAGTGGGTAGGCTCTGGCCTCATCGTCGACGACTATCGAGATCACCGGCTCCTGATCGCCGAGCCATTCATCGGCTTCATCGAACTCGACGAACTTCGGTTCGTCGATCGGGGGAATGCCGTCTGGAGGAACGCCGCCGGACTGGATTTCGTCGAGTGAGATGGTGGTATTGGTGAAATCGGTGTCTTCCCACCAGCGATGCCAGTAGGGGAGGCGATCTTCTTCCTCTTCGGCGATTGCCTCGGAAGTATCGTCGGCTTCTCCAGTCGCTGGTTCCTCCGTCGGTTCAGGGGCAGGTTCCTCAGTTGCCGTTGGCTCTTCGGTCGCCTCAGCCTCTGCGGGTTCATCTGCAGATACCTCTTCGGCGACGACGGAGTCATCCGATACTGACTCAGCGTCATCGCTGGTGCGCGTTGTACAGGCAGCTATCAGCATTGTCAGAATGATGATGGCTGACAATGCGAGGAACTTGACGCGGAATGGCATGGTCCGGTCTCCGATCGATCTGAATGTGCAGAGGTTCACGTATTGTCTCGGGAGTATGCCACTCAGTCTATCGAGTAACTGTATGGAAGATTACAAATGGTGATTCAGGATCCTGGAGCGGTCTGTTCCCGATTGGAGAGGTTCGTCACCGCCAGATCAGCGTTTGCTTCATCGTGCTTCAGGAACTTGGCCGCCAGCCAGATTCCGACCCCCGCGTAGAGCAGGAAGGAACCGACCCACATAATCAGCCCGCCAATCTGTTGATCGACGAGTGGGCTCCAGCCCCATGGGTTGGCCGCTTCGAGGTAGAAGGGGTAGAGAACGCTTCCGGACAGCGTGAGGATGGCGCCGATTCCAGAACCGATCATCATGCTCAGGAAGATCGAGCCGATCGCCCACACTTCTGGCAACCGGTGATGCCGCGGGATTGGATCGATGATCGGCCACCAGTACAGCAGTGAGAACCCGGCAAACAGCAGGTGCTGGGCGTGGTGAATCCAGGCGTTGTTCAGCGCGGCATCGTAGAAGTTCGGCAGATGCCAGATGCCGAGATTTAGGCTGAAGAGCAGGAAGGCGATGATCGGGCCGGTGATGGCGATGATCGCGTAGCGGATGTTGCTCTTTCCGAAGATCATCCCGACGGTTCGTTTCGTGGTCCTTGGCGGCAGGGCGCGCAGGATGAGGTGCGCCGGTCGACCCAGCAGAAGCAGCGGAGTCGCGACCTGCATGATCACCAGATGTTGCGTCATGTGCAGGGAGAAGAGCTGTTCGTTGTACGTTTCCAGCGGTCCGAGCAGTGAAAACGCAAGTGAGAAAATGCCGCCCGCATAGGCCCACGCCCACCAGGACGGTGGCTGAAAGCTACTGGAGTCCCGCACCCGGCGCCACGCCCACAGGTAGGCGGTCGATGCGGCGAGCAAGCTGGTTGTAATGAATGGATCGAAGCTCCATGCCAGAAAGAACGGACCGTCATAGTAGCCGTGGAGCAGCGTCATCAGGAATGTTAGCGACAGGCCAGACATTGCGCTTTCCGGGGCTGAATCACGGATGTTGAGTAGCTCGAAACTGGCCGCTCTCACGGCTCATCGTGTGAAGCTTAACACAGCCTCTGCCCGCGCCTTATCGGGAGTTTCTTGACCATTCATTAACCCCACGGCATGAAGATTGCAGCATAATGTATTACGAAACGAGGTTGGGACAATATGGAGCTGGACTTCCCTGCATACAGGGACGTGTTCATACGGAGCACAGGTGACGATCAAAGGGAGGTTGCTCTATGGAACTGATGGGAACGAATCAGAGACGAGCACTGCGACGACGACGCAAGCTGATGCCTGAACCACGACGTGTTAGCGCACGTGCTGAACAGGTTCAGGATTCTGAAGCCGTTGGTGAACCAGGGGTGAACGAGGTTCCAGCTTCGTCGTTGACACCGGATCTGGACCGACTCGATCCACCAGGTGAGGATCGTTCGCTAGTTCAAAACTGATCCGGATCAGTCAGGAAATCCGTAAATTCAGAATCCGTCAGGTGAGTATCGGTTTTCCGTGACTCGTCTGGCGGATTTTTTTTGTTTGGGGGTCCCATGGCAGAGCGGCCCTCACCCCCGGCCCCTCTCCCAGAGCTGGGAGAGGGGAGGAATTTGTGGCGATGATTCGCTGAACGGAACAGATCGGTAGACTGGGCAGCTCCGTCTGCCCCCGCTTGGCGAACCGGCTCGCTGGACTGGGCGACACGGAGGTCGCCGACTACCGGCCCTGTTCCAATTCTTGGGAGGGCAGGAGTCATACGCTCGGGGGATGTCGAATGTGTCGCCGCCTACCGGAAAGTCGTTCACATCGTGGCAAATCTGGCGTAGACTGGCAGTCCCGGATTGCTGGCAGCCACATTCAGGTTTCCGACGCGCCGGGCAGAGCGATGGAAGGAGCGGCAGATGCCAGGATCAAACAACGAACACGATCGTCGTCCCGCGGCGCACAGACGTGCCGAGGAGATCGCTGAACAGTTCCCCGGTTTGCTGGACAAGGCTGAACAGGATCAGGTAGCCCAGCGGATCGAGCGGATGTTTCACGCGATCGATGAGATTCGTCGTTATCCGCTGGAAAACGGGGATGAACCGGCGCCGATCTTCCGCCCGATCGGGAAGGAGCAGCCATGAGCGAGGACAAGCGGCTTGCGTTCGCTTCGGTCCGCGAACTCGGCACAATGCTGCGAAACGGCGAGACGACGCCAACCTACCTCGCCGAGTTCTTCATTGAACGGCTGGAGCGTATAGGTTCTGAACTCAATGCGGTGGTGACGATTACTCGTGATCTGGCGATGCGTGAAGCTCGCTTGGCCGAAGAAGAGCTGGCAGCTGGACATGATCGTGGACCGCTTCACGGAATTCCCTACGGAGCCAAAGATCTCCTGGCCACGGCCGGGATTCCGACGACCTGGGGATGCGCCCCGCTGCAGGATCAGATCTTCTCCTACGATGCAGCAGTGATCGAACGTCTGCGCAACGCGGGCGCGGTACTGGTTGCCAAGCTGGCGATGGTCGAACTCGCCGGGGGAATGGGATATCGACAGCCCAACGCCTCATTCACAGGCCCCGGAGTTAATCCGTGGAACACCGATGCGTGGTCTGGCGGTTCATCCAGCGGTTCCGGGTCTGCGGTCGGTGCCGGATGCGTTCCATTTGCCATCGGCTCGGAGACGATGGGCTCGATCCTCGGGCCAGCCGGGTTTTGCGGTGTCTCCGGCCTCCGACCGACCTATGGCCGGGTCAGCCGACGAGGGGCCATGGCGTTGAGCTGGACACTGGACAAGGTGGGGCCGCTCTGTCGAACCGCTGACGATTGCGGACTGGTACTGGATATGATCGCCGGGCCGGACCCGAACGAGCCAACAACGCTGACAACCCCGTTTCACTATCGTCCGGATCGGGACCGCTCTGCCGGATTCCGGGTCGGAGTGCTTCGGGAAGGTGTTCGGGATACGCAGCCCGATATCCGGGACAACTTTGAACGCTCGTTGAATGATCTCGCCCGAATCGGCTCCCTCGAAGAGGTGACCCTGCCCGACTTCCCGTATGGACCGACGGCGGAATTGATCATTCGATCAGAGGGAACAGCCGCGCTTGAACCGTTGATCGCCAGCGGCAAGATCAAGGAACTGACGGCGCCGGAAGATCGGACTGGTGGATTTGCCGGCTACGCGATCCCGGCGGTCGACTATCTCCGGGCGATGCGAATTCGCACCCATATCATTGCCGAGATCGATACGCTGTTTTCCCGATACGATGCGATCGTGCATCCATCGTTCGATATGGTGGCGGCCCCGCTCGAAGGTTCGTTCGAGGAGTATCGCGGCGGGCGTCGCTGGACGACGCTCTCTGCGGCCGGGAACCTCACCGGTATTCCCGCGATCACCGTTCCCAACGGGTTCGGCGATCGGAATCTGCCTACCGGAGTTCAATTCGTCGGACGTGCCGGGGAAGATGGACGTCTGCTCTCGGTTGCCCGTGCTTACCAGCAGCAGACGTCATGGCATTCGAGGTTTCCAGCGTGGTAAACGCGGTTGAATCACAAGACTCGAGGGGGTTGCAGTTCTGCCTCGATCTCTCCCATCACGACTGGACCCGTCCGGCTGCGGTGGCGTCAGCAGAGGTGATGCAACAGGCTACAGAGCGCACGATCCAGATGATCGAGGCAGCCGATGTCGCGGGGCTGGAATCCGTGTGGCTGAGCGAAGACCCTGATGGGTGGGATGCGTTTGCCGTTCTTGCGGCTGCGGCGCGCTCCACCTCGCAGATCCGCCTCGGCACCGGGGTGACCAATCCGTACTTGCGCCACCCGAACCTGATGTCGATGTCGATCAGCACGATCGATCGGATGTCCGGTGGGCGGGCGTTTCTCGGGCTGGGTCGGGGTCAGCCGGAATGGTATCGGGATCGGCTTGGAGGCTCGGGTAGCTCGTCCCCACTCGGTCAGCTGGAGTCAACCATCCGGTTGCTGAGGCAATGGGAGCAGCCACCACATCGGGCATCGGTGAGCCAGCACGTTCCGGTCGACGACTGGGCCAGAGCGATATGGCCGGCGCAACCGCGAGTTCCAATCTATATCGCCGCGCTTGGTCCGAAGGCGCTCGACCTCACAGCTCGGATGGCGGACGGGCTGCTGATTGCCGAGTTTGCGACGGTTCCGTATCTGGAGTGGTTGATTCCGGAGATGCGCGCTCGTCTGGAGCGCTACGGCCGTGATCCGGAGGCGTTCCAGTTCTACTTCCGAACCGGGATCACCGTGACTGATGATCCGGCGCCAGCGATCCGATACCGCAAGGCGGTCATGAGCCTGCTGTCACCCCTTC
>SLFF01000338.1 GCA_007124395.1 Thermomicrobiaceae bacterium
CCCGGCGCCCATTCCGCGGAGACTGTTGGCTAACCCTGTGGGTGACTGGCTCAGGCGCAGTGCTCGCTGTCGTCGCCGCTTCAGGGCCGGCATACTGTGCTGGCTCTTGAACAGCGGAATCGACTCCCAGTGATTGACGAAGCTCTCCAGTCCATCCTGCTCGATCATCTCTGCCTGCTTCTCGTCGGCGAGACGGCGTTTCCTGCGCTCGGCTGGATCGTCGATCCCAGTCGAGGCGCTCTCCAGAATCAAGACCGACACCCGATCTGGATGGGCGAGCGCCAGATGGAGGGCAACTCGGCCACCCATCGAATAGCCGAGCAGCGCCGTCTGGTCGATCTCCAGATGATCCAGAAGCGCGACGATGTCCTCAACCGCATGCTTGATCTGGTAGCGATCCGGATCGTCCGGGGCCGAGGTCTGTCCATGCCCGATCAGATCAACCAGGACAGGTCGAATCTCAGCACCGAGCTGTTCCGGGATACCCTGCCATGCCTGTCTCGAGCCGGTAAACCCGTGCAGCATCAGCAGTGGACTCCCGGATGCCGCAGCATCGAAGTTGATGCCGATTCCGTTTATGCGTTCTCGAGGCATTTGCGCTCCAGAGTCTTCAGCTGCTCGCTCATCACTCGCCACAGCTTGCGATGGAGTTCGACGTTCGTGGTCCGATCTGGTACCGGGAGCTCGATCACTTGCACACCGGAACGGCTAACGCTGTTGCTCACGGCCTCGACGAATTCGTCCCACGCTCCAACGCGCTGGAACCCGATGCCGTACATGGCCGCCACCGGTGCGAACTCGATCCCGTGTGGCGTTCCGAACAGTTGCTCGAAGTGCTCGGGATGGGCCGACTGTGGAAGGAACGAGAAGATGCCGCCACCGTCGTTGTTGACTAGGATGATCGTGGCATCAAGATCGTGCAGCTTTGCGGCCAAAAGACCGTTCATGTCGTGATAGAAAGAGAGATCGCCGATCACCAGCACGGTCGGGCCGTCGGACGCGGTGCTGACGCCGAGCGCGGTCGAGATCACTCCATCGATGCCGTTGGCGCCACGGTTGGAGAGGAATCGAATCGGTTCTGGCCCTCCCGGATAGAACGTATCCATATCTCGCACCGGCATACTGTTGCCGGCGACCAGTGTGCTGCCGGATGGAAGAATCCGCGCCAGTTCCTGGAAGACCCGTCCCTCGAAGAGCTGGTCGTCAGCATCGATCGCGCTGGTGAGCGTCGTGCCGGTCGACTGGTTGATGGCGATCCACTCATCGACCCAGCTCCGGTCCATCGGTGTTGTGCGCGCCGGGGTTGCCTCGTTGATTTGCTCGCAGAACATGACCGGATCGGCGTGGACGACATCGTTGGACAGCAGCGCCGGGTCGTTCCATCCATCATCAACATCCACCAGAACGTGCCATGCCTCCGGGTACCGCTGGCTGTAGAGCAGGAACGGTTTGGCGGTCGGAATGGCGCCGAATCGAATGATGACCTCCGGCTGGAGGCGCTCGCAGATGTCCGGATCCTTCAGGAACGCATCGTAGCGATCCAGAATCAGGTCGGAGTGGTGCGACCCGCAGCGGACATGCGACAGTGGATCAGCCAGCACCGGGTAGCCGAGTGTTTCTGCCAGTTCAGTGACAGCAGACCCGAGTGCCGGATCGTCCTGTGGACCGCAGACGATGAGTCCCCGCGTGTAATCCGTCAGTTCGCTGGCGATCCGTTCGACCGATGCTGAATCGACACTGCGTCGCCCCGTAGCACCGTTGAACGCCGGGCGGGCGGGCTTTTCGAGCTCGAGCGGTTGCTGCTGCGGCTGTGTGGGCATCAATGGCTCACGGAATGGGAAGTTCAGGTGGACTGCACCAGCCGGACTGCTGGTCGATTCGCTCACGGCACGCCCGGCAATCGAGCGAACATAGCGTAACATCTCCGGGCTGTTTTCCGGCAGCGCAACACTGGCGAACCAGCGAGCGTGTTCCCCATAGATACGGTTCTGATCGATGGTCTGTGGCGCGCCGACATCCTGCAGTTCTGGTGGACGGTCTGCCGTCATGACGATCAGCGGTACCCGGCTGTAGCGGGCTTCGATGACCGCCGGGTAGAAATTCGCCGCTGCGGTTCCCGAACTGCAGACCAGCCCGACCGGCTGCCCGCTCGCCTTCGCCATTCCCAGTGCGAAGAACGATGCCGAACGTTCATCCAGGTGCGTCCAGAGCGTGATTTCCGGATGCCTGGCGAACATGACCGACAGCGGAGTGGAACGCGACCCCGGTGCAAAGCAGACGTGTCGCAGACCAGCCCGGACGAGCTCATCCACGAACGCCCCGATGTACGCGAAGTGCGTCTCCCCCAGTGTCATGATGCGTCGCCCTGCAGGGCATTGAGCATCGGCCGCATCTTGACGTTCGATTCGGCCAGTTCCTGATCGGGATCGGACTCGCCCACGATGCCGCAACCGGCAAAGAGACGGGCCCGCTGCCCCGACACGATCGCAGAGCGCAAGGCAACGATGAATTCACCGTCTCCGTCTGCATCCAGCCATCCGATCGGTGCGGCGTACCAGCCACGATCGAACGGTTCGTTCTCCCGGATGAATGTCTGGGTCTCCCGGACCGGGTACCCACCAACCGCTGGCGTCGGGTGCAGGCGCTCAACCAGATCGAGCAGCGTCGATCCGTTGCTCAACGTGCCGGTCACCGGGGTGTAGAGGTGGTGTACGTTGCTGAAGCTCAGAATCTGCGGTGTGTCCGACACGTTGAGCTCGGCACAGAGCGGCTCGAGGGCTTCGGTAATCGCCCGGGCGCAGATCTCATGCTCGTGGAGATCTTTCTGGCTGTTCATGAGCTCATCAGCCAGGGCGGCATCGGCTTCTGGCGTATCGCCACGGCCGATCGACCCGGCCAGACAGTCCGCCTGGACCTTCTTGTCCTTCTGCTGGATCAACTGCTCCGGTGATGCTCCGAGGAAGATCGAGCCTTGCCGGGCGATGGCGAACGTGTAGCAGCCCGGATAATCGGTGCGGAGCTTGTCCAGTGTTCGGGGAATATCGAAGTAGTTGCTGGTTTTGATGTCTCGATACCGCGCCAGAACGACTTTTTCGAACGCGCCATCGCGGATTGCCTGACTGGCCCGGGCAACGTTCTCCCGGTAGGCATCTGCGATCTGCTCGTCCTCGTCCGTTGGATCGGTTTCGACGCGCGGCTTCGCCTTCTGGATCTCCTTATTCAGCGATTTCCAAGTCCGATCGTAGAGCCCGGTGATCGAGCGCAGAATCGTATCGGCGTCACGCCGGTTGGAGATCGAGACGGTGAACACCAATGAGGTGCGATCCCCCTGCTTCATGAGCATCACGCGCGGCGCCATCAGGTAGTCCGCGGGAAAGCCCTTCCAGATGCGGCGATCCGACTTGCGCTCTGGATCGAACGAGAACGCCGAGAAGAAACGCAGTCCGGGGTGGCCGGCGTCGTCGATCGAATCGATGATCGCATTGGCGGCGAGTTCCGTGTGAGCTTGCCGGATACCGGTGAATCGGGATTGCCACGGCACGATGTTGCTGGTGGCGATACCGGCGGCAGCGATGGCTATGCCGTTTTGCGGGTGTTCCCAGTACCAGCGTTCGGATGAGTACCCGGAGGAGTTCGCGAACAGGCGCAGCGGGTCGATGTTCTCGACATCCTCACTGACGCTGACCAGGATCGGGTGGCCCAGTGTTGCCGCGGTCTCGATTGCGGTCTGGACGTGTTCGTGGATGAGTTCGACGACGGGAGAACGTGTCTGCTGTTCTATCATGATCCGTTATTTGTCCCATCTGTTGGTTGATCTTCTATCAGGACGCCGGAAACTCCGATACTGCGCCGCAAAAGATCGCGCAATGCAGGGTAGTGATGCTCCAGCGGTTCGGGATCTTCGGTCAGTACCCAATGCGTGACGACTTCATTCAGGGCACCGAACCAGGCGATTCCGGCCAGATGTGTATCGAGCGGTGGAATAGCGCCAGCAGCGACCGCTTCGTCGAGCCGGCGAGTAATCAGTCCGGCGAAGTTGGCGCGTATCTCGAGCATTTTGTCGTTGAATTCACGACCAGCGCCCATCGCTTCGACCAGAAATAGCCGCGCCAGTGATCGATGATCACCGAAGGTGCGAAGAACCATGAGCAATGCCGCGTCGATACGCTTGATGGGGTCCGGCTCGGCTTCGATCGCCGATTCGGCCCGTCGCATCAGCAGGCTGGCCATACGGTCGAGCAGCGCCAGAAAAATCGTCTGCTTGTTTGGAAAATGGAAGTAGACGCCGCCTTTTGAGGTTTCCGATTCGCCGGCGATGTCATCCATCGCGGCATCGCGATACCCGCGACGGGAGAACACGCCCAGCGCGGCTTCCAGAATTCGCTCTTTTCGGGCTTCGCCTTTTCGCTGGTCGCGGACCATCTAATGCTCCTGAGTTCAAAACCGACTGACGCGTCGGTTGGTAAGACTTTAGCAGATCCGGAGCCCTTCCTTCAATGTCCCCGACACCCAGTCTGCGGTCTCTCTATACTTTATGGAGACCGATAGCTCCCGGGACGGAACCTGCTATGTCGACTCGCACCGTCAACCTGACACTCCTCGTCCTCGTATCGCTGATCGTGCTGTCCGGGATGGGCTCATTCCTGGTCGGCAGTCAGAGCGGTGAATGGGTCTTCTGGACGCATCGACTGGCCAGTTTCGGGATGTTGCCGCTGCTGGTCTGGAAGTCGGCGATCGTGTTTCGCTCCTACCGCAAGCGTGGGGTCACCGCGATGACCGTCCTCTCCGGTATGTCCGCCGGGTTGTTTCTGCTGGCGTTCGTCTACGGATTGCTCTGGGCGACCACCGGCGTCGGTGGTGGAAGCTTGCCGGTGCTGGGAAGCACGTCGGGTCTGGGACTGCACGTCACCTTCGGCATCTGCTTCGTTCCACTGTTTCTGATTCACGTCATCAACCGCTGGCCGCAGGTTCGTGGCCGAATTCCGGATTTCGCCAACCGCCGGGCAACAATGCGCTATGCGGTGGCCGGTCTCGTGGGCCTGATCACCTGGCAGTCGACCGAGGCTGTGACTGCCCGCGCTGGCTGGGAAGGGGCTGATCGCCGGTTTACAGGATCGAAGATCCGCGGGCGATTCAGCGGCAACGACTACCCCACCGTCAACTGGCTGAGTGATCCCCGACCTGTGATCGATGCCGACGAGTGGCGTCTCCGGGTCGATGGTCTGGTCGAACGAGAACTGGAACTCGATTTTGACGAGTTCAACGCCTTCGAGCATGTCGATCACGATGCGATTCTCGATTGCACCGGTGGCTGGTACACCGAGCAGCGCTGGACCGGTGTTCGTCTCAGTGATGTCCTCGATCAGGCCGGAGTTCCGTCTGACGCGCGGAGTGTGGTGGTTCACTCCGAGACCGGATACCGGCGGCGCTATACCGTTCGGCAGGCCCGGAAGATGTTGCTGGCGATTCAGGTGACCGACGAGACGCTCAGCCGGGGACATGGCTACCCGGTTCGCCTGGTCGCCCCGGGACATCGTGGCGTGGGCTGGGTCAAGTGGGTCGTGCGGATCGAGCTGAGCGACCTGCCAGGCTGGTGGGAGTCTCCGCTACCACTGCAATGATTTCTTTACATTGCGCACCGTAACGAGTCGAACGCTGCGGGATTCTGTCTATGGATGAGACGCGTGACTCGTCCATCAGGGGACCGATCAGCGATAGTCGGTCGGGCGATCTACACGGATCGCTGAAAGTGAACCAGATTGATCCAATCCATCGAGGCAACGTCTGCGAAATCCGGCGGATCACTGATCGGCCGTCCCTATGTTCGTGCGTTACTCGCATTGATCGTTGCGCTAGCCGTGGTGGGGGCGATCTGGCTGACGTTGCAGACGGGCTGGATTGGCGGGCTCTCGGATTTCGTCTCTGAACACAGCCCACTTCTGGTTTTGATCGATTACGGGCAGGGGCTGCTCAGCACTATGGGCTACCCCGGACTGGTGCTGATCATCTTCATCGAAAACGTGTTTCCACCCATCCCGTCAGACGTGATCCTGCCGCTGGCCGGTTTTACCGCCGCGACGACGTCGATGACGCTGATTGGGGCTATCCTGGCAACCACATCCGGCTCGCTACTCGGCGCGATCGCCCTTTACTATCTGGGTTACTGGCTGGGTGAAACACGGGTTCGGCGGTTTGCGGGACGGTTCGGCAAGTACCTGACATTCGAAGAGGCGGAAGTCGACCGTTCGCTCGCCTGGTTCCGGAAACATGGCTCGGTTGTGGTGATGGTCGCCCGGGTGGTGCCGGTGTTCCGGTCCCTGATCTCGATTCCGGCGGGGATGAGCGGGATGCCGCTGGGGAGATTCCTGATTTTCTCGGCGATTGGTGCCGGCGCCTGGAACACTGGATTTATCAGCACCGGGTATCTGCTCGGCGCCAACTGGGAACTCGTGGTGAGCTGGCTCGATCAGTACCAGCTGGCGATGATGTCGCTGAACTCCGTGCTGTTTCTCGGGTTTGTGACGATGCGAGTGCG
This sequence comes from Thermomicrobiaceae bacterium, assembly GCA_007124395.1. Lineage (GTDB taxonomy): Bacteria > Chloroflexota > Chloroflexia > Thermomicrobiales > Thermomicrobiaceae > SLMJ01. The sequence continues at coordinate 6,536 of SLFF01000338.1, forward strand.
GAGCTACCGGCGGAGGCAGTTTAAGGCGATCGCCGATTCGATAGACGAATAGAAAGAAGAAACCCCGGGCAACCAGCCCGGGGCCAATCGATGCTTCCTTAAATCTCAGGGTGCAAGCCCCGGATTTACGATCTCGTCATGCCAGTAGTCAGCATTAACGTGTTCGGAAATGGTGTCGCCGGTCCCCGGTCCTTCGCCACCTGGCCCATCGGAGCTTCCCCAGTAATTGAAGCGGGCATTCATTACGCTTCCGTCCTGAACATTCATCACGTCGACCCCGAAGTTATGGTCGAGAATGTCGTTCTCGGTCACTTGTACGAGGGAGCCGTCTGCAATAGGGCCTGTTCTGATCCCGACTCCATTTTCGGCAAACCGGTTGTTTGTTACCTCGGCTGCACCGGAATTCACGTAGAGGCCGGTTCGCAGTCCGGTGAAATGGTTTTCAGTGATCTGGGCCTCAAGTCCGCCATTGATGACGATCCCGTACCTCGATTCGTCCGACTCGTCCGAGAACTGATTGTGATGGAGTTGAATGTTACCGCCACCACTGCTGTAGAGGTAAATTCCACGATCGCCAGCGGTGATCTGATTATGCGTAGCATAAACATCTTCACCGCCTGAGATCGAGATTCCAGCATACTCACTCTCGATGACATTATCGAATATCGAGCCGCTTGACTTCACCGGATCATTGACTCCAGCCTGGCTAACGCGGATTCCGTTGTAGACACCACGGACCTCTGAATTGTTGATGTCGACGTTTCTGGAGGCTCGTGAATGAATACCCACAGGCGAGCTACCGGAAATCTCTACGCCGTGTGCAGATACCATGACGTTGTCTATCTCCACATCCGAGGAATGCTCAACACTAATCCCGATAGACTCATTGTCGAGCACGTCCAGATCAACGATTGTGGCCCCGTTCATGTCGTTCAGGTGAATGCCGTATTCTTCAAAGTTTCGAATTTTCAGACCTTCTATGTGAACCTCTTCACCAGAGCTCTGGATACCAGTCGAGACATCCAGGCCGGTGCCGTCGAGCACCGCGCCGGTCTCGCCGACCAGCGTGATCTCCGACTCGCTGATGCTCAGACCTTCGGAGTGCACGCCGGTCTCCACGTAGACAGTGTCGCCTGGTTCTGCGGCGTCGATCGCTGCCTGAATGCTCTGGTCCAACTCGTCATCATTCCACGTGACCGTGACCGTCTCTGTCTGCGTCAGGCCATCTACCGAGATGGTCACGGTGTCGATGCCGGATTCAACACCGACGTAACCGAGCGTTGCCACGCCATCCTCTCCAGTGGTGGCCGGATCGGGCGTAAGCTGGGTGCCGACATGCTCCTGCTGGTCACCGGTTGACGAGGTTACCTCTGCCCGAACTTCTGCGCCCTGGTATGGATCGGTTCCGGACAGCACTGTCACCTCGATAATGTGGTCTTCGTCAATATATCGACTGTCATGGACCACTTCCGGGCTGGCCGAGGTCGGCTCCGGGTCCTGCGGGGGCGGATCGTCGTCGCTCGCTCCGTCGTCTGTGTCGTCCGCAGCTGGCGGGGTGTCATCGCTGACTGGTGGATCGTCATCATCCGGATAGTGCGGCATGCCGTAACGCCAGTCATAGTAGTGCTGGCCGATATTTCCGGATTCCACCTGCCAGGCCGGGTCGTTGTCTGGCGTGAACGTCAGACAACGTCGTTCGAAGCACTGCATCAGGACCATCTGAGGTGTTTCATCGACGGTGACATGACCCCAGTACGCCTCGGTGATCGGGAAGCCGATGGCGTAGAACGGATTGGTGAAGACCGGTCCCTCGCCGAACTGTCCATCGTGATAGATCGTTCCGGAACTGTTCATGAAGTCCCAGAACACCGATGCGATGTTGTTGTCGGTCTGGCCGACATGCTGGGCATCGGTGACCCCGTGCCCGGCCAGTCCCGGATCGCTGGTGATGCTACCGTCTGACTGGATCATTTCGGTGATCACCTCGCCTCCGGCCCTGGGAGGCTCATCGATCAACTCGCCCATCTGGGCGTAGGTTGGCGACTGATTGTTGGCCGGATCGCCGGCAACGTAGGCGTCGGACGGATCGTGCTGGACGAAGGTGGCATCGCCGAGTTGCATGTTGCCTGTCATGAGCTCCGTGGCCAGCAAGCCCTGGGTGATGAACCAGTCGGAATCCGGATCGACCGGATGGACCGGCATCTCCATACGGGATTTGTCGGTGTACTGC
>SLFF01000423.1 GCA_007124395.1 Thermomicrobiaceae bacterium
CTGATCTCCGAGATTCAGAATCAGGGAATTCAACCAGCTAGCCCACTCTTCTATCGCTATCGCCGAATGGGCGATCAGCACGCGCCGTTCGCGCTGGAGATCGGCTTCGGGCTCGAAGACAAGACACATGTGGAGGGAGAACTTCTCTTGTCCGCTATGGAACCGGGCACCTATGTGACCTACCTGCATCGTGGGCATCCAGATCAACTCTTCGAGGTCGATCCGTTGATCCGTGAATGGGCCGCACGCGAAGGGATCGAGTTTTCGATCACCGAGGAGAACGGGTACGAAGCATGGACCGGTCGCTACGAGTTTTTCCTTACTAATCCCGATGATGAGCCAGACCCCAACAACTGGGAGATCAAACTCGCATGGCTTACCACGGGGTAGAGACAGCACCGTGGAAACGTTGAGGTTCAGGACGTAGATCGCAGGCTTATAGCGCTCGAGGAGACGGCAAACGAATGACAACTCAAGCACTCGCTGGCCGAAAGTTGTCCTACTCGATCCTTGTCTCGCTGGACGGATTCATCAACGGGCCCAATGGCGAACTGGACTGGCATGTAGTCGAGGAGGAATTCCTCCAGTTCGTCAACGAGCAGCAATCAACGGTCGACACCTTTCTGTTCGGTCGCAGGATGTACGAAGTGATGGCGTATTGGGATACCGCGGAACAGGACAAAACGCTATCCGAAGGGGATCGAGCCTTTGCACGTCGGTGGAATCAGCAGGAGAAGATCGTATTCTCATCGTCGCTGGGGAGCGTCCGGGGTAATGCACGGCTCGCGGAAGGCACCCTGGAAGAGGAGATTCTCAATCTGAAAGCGCGAGATGGTAGCGACATCGAGATTGGCGGAGCAACGCTGGCCGCTGAAGCCATCAATCTCGGTCTCGTCGATGAATACCACCTGTTCGTGCAACCGGTGCTTGTCGGAAGTGGAACTCGGGCGTTTCCTGCCGCCCCGAGTCAGCAGAGGCTCCAGCTCGTTGGTTCCCACTCTTTTCGCTCAGGGGTCATCTACCACCACTATCGTCGCCTTGACTCGGAATCAACAAGGACGGACGGCGTGTCAGCATGACGACAACCGACAAGCAGACTCGAGAATCGCTCCCGATCGACGAGACGATGCAACATCTCATCGACTCCGGTACTATCCCGGGATTGGCATACCAGATCGAGAAAGATGGAGTCTGCTACTCGTCAGCACTCGGCATTGCAGACGCGAGCGGTTCACCGACGCGAACCGATACGATCTTCCGGATTGCATCGCTGAGCAAACCGATCGCCGCTGCCGCCACGATGCGGCTGATCGAGCGCGGCACGATCACACTCGACCTCGCCGTAGAGGAGCTACTCCCCGAGCTGCGCTGCCAGCGGGTACTGCGGTCGCTGGATAGTGAACTCGACGATACTGTCCCACTGCGTCGACCGATAACGGTCGAGGACCTGCTCACATTCCGCATGGGAACAGGTATCGTCCTGGCACCTCCGGGAACGTTTCCAATCCAGCGAGCCACCGATGAATCGAATCTCGGAATCGGGCCACCAGATCCCAGACATATGCCTGAGCCTGATGCGTGGATGCAGCGGTTCTCTACGTTGCCACTCGTTTATCAACCCGGCGACGAATGGATGTATGTCACAAGTTCTGAGGTGCTGGGAGTTTTGCTCGCTCGTGCGGCGGGGATACCGCTTCCCGAATTGCTCGAGGAACTCGTATTCAGCCCACTTGGCATGGTGGACACTGGATTCTGGGTACCACCCGAAAAGGTGGATCGCTTCACATCACAGTTCGTAACAGATCCCGAAAACGATGAGTTGATCGAATCCGACTCTCCAGGCGATGGCGCCTGGAACCAACCGCCCGCATTCCCCTCTGCAGGTGGCGGGCTGGTTTCCACGATCGGAGACTTCAGCAACTTCGCGCGCATGCTTCTAAACAGAGGCGTCCACAACGGCAAGAGCATTCTCTCCGCATCGTCAATCGATCTGATGACGCGAAACCAGCTGACCGATCGACAGAGAAAGAGCGGTCAGCTAATTCTCGGCGAAGGAAACGGTTGGGGATACGGCATGGCCGTCCGTGTCGAAGAGTCATCCGTGCCAGGAACACCGGGAAGCTACGGCTGGAACGGGGGATTGGGTACCACCTGGATCAACGATCCTGCACGTTCCATGGTCGCCATCTTCTTCACTCAGTTGCAGTTCGAATCAGCGGAGATGCCGGAAAGTGCCCGTAAGTTCCTGAAGCTGGTTTACCAGAGTTGACGAATTCTGACTCGATCTTTCGGGACCTGTCGAAAACGTCAGATCCTATTCGTTAACTCGCCAGAGGCGCCTGAACGGCAGGCGAGTTTGAACAGCACGCAGCAAGTGAAAGGAACTCCAATGCGAGTCATGGTCATCATCAAGGCGAACGAGCACTCGGAAAACGGGGTCATGCCGAGTGAGCAACTTCTGACGGAGATGGGCAAATTCAATCAGGAGCTGGTCGACTCCGGAATCATGCTGGCCGGGGATGGTCTGCATCCCAGCGCTCGAGGAAAGCGAGTGATCCTCGGTGGCGAGGAAGCATCGGTGGTCGACGGACCGTTCGCGGAGACAAAAGAGCTCATCGCCGGTTTCTGGATCTGGGAAGTCGAGTCGATGGACCACGCCGTAGAGCTAGTGAAACGGATTCCGAACCCACCCGAAGAGCAGGTTTCCGGAAACGAAGGAATCATCGAGATCCGTCCGATCTTCGAGGCTGACGACTTCGGGGAAGAGTTCACCCCGGAGGAACGCGCTCGCGAGGACCAGATGCGGGCCACGATGGCTGAACGACAATCGTCCTAGCCATTGTTCTCCTGAGATTCGACAACCGGGCCGGAACGAACATCCGGCCCGGTTACCGAGCAAAATCTGACAAGGAAGGCCCCCGCAATGAACTGGTCACTCGAAGTCGTGGTGGTACCGGTCACAGATATCGACAGGGCAAAATCGTTCTACCACGAGAAACTCGGATTCAGCGTCGACCACGACACCAGCATGGGCGACGATATTCGTATCGTGCAGCTCACGCCGCCCGGCTCTGGCTGCTCGATCGTCATCGGCAAGGGAGCCGGACTGAACCGCATGGAACCAGGGTCACAAAAGGGACTACAGCTCGTTGTCGGCGACCTCTGGCGAGCACACAGCGAACTCGTCCAACGAGGCGCTGAGATCTCCGAAGTTCAGGTGATTTCGCCAGAAGGTATCCGGGCAGCCAATACTGACGATGACCTGAACAACGCAGGGTTCGTCTTCTTCGATGATCCCGACGGCAACAGCTGGGCAATCCAGCAAATCACGTCTCGAGGGACCTGAACTCATTCAACTAACCGACCTGGCCACAGGAGATCCAGGACAGGCACCCACATCCGTGACTATTCGTCACATTCCGGCCTGAAACCTGTACCTTCGGACAGTTGAATAGCATATGACTAATGCTAATATACGTACAGAACACCTGTTCGCAACCAGGGAGCGGTGATGATTGTAGCGCAGACATGGAAAGGCGCCAGTATGCAGTTCGTTCCGTACCTCAACTTCACCGGACAGTGCCGTGAGGCGTTCGAGTTCTATCACCAGGTACTCGGTGGAGAGATTGTCGCGATGATCACGCACGAGGACATGGGAATCCCGGGCCTCGATGAGAAGAGCAAATCACTGATCCTGCACGCGAATCTCAAAGTCGGCGATCAGACGCTAATGGCGTCCGACGTAACCGGCGACGTTGCTTCCCCGCCGGTCCCGGTACAGGTGTCCCTGCAAGTCGACGGAGCCTCTGAGGCCGAGCGAATCTTTCACGCACTGGCCGATGGCGGAAGCGTCATCATGCCGATCGAGAAGCACGAATGGGCCGAACGCTTCGCGTTTCTGACCGACGAATTCGGCATCCCATGGATGGTCACGACGACCACGTAGCCTTAGACGCTCACACCGAACCAGGCTCAGGTTGAAAAGAACTTGTTGGACATCACCTCGCGGGAAGGGGAATCACGGTCATGAACATCGTTCCGTATTTGAACTTCGACGGAAACTGCCGGGAAGCGTTCCAGTTCTATCGCGAGGTCTTCGGAGGTGAGGAGCCCTCGTTCTTCACGAACGAAGACGTCCCGATGGATAACCTGCCTGCAGGGATGGAAAATATGGTCATCCACGCGCAGCTCACATTCGAAGGTCAGACACTTATGGGCTGCGACAATCCACCAGACTGGTATGAGGCCCCTCGCAGTATCTCCGTCTCGATTCAACTCTCCGATCCTGACAGAGCCAGCAAGCTGTTCACCGCACTTGCCGAAGACGGACAGGTTTCGATGCCGTGGGGAGAACAACCGTGGGGTGCCCAGTTCGGTATGGCGACTGACCGGTTCGGAATCCCGTGGATGATCAACTTTGAACCAGCCAGCTAGGCAAAAAGGCGGGATCCTATTGGGTCGCGCTGGAACAATGCCTGACTGCACCAGCTACGTGAAAGATGTTGTACCTGTAACCCGCATTCAGCGTTGAAAGGTAGATCAAATGGCAGGAGTTCGAGTCCTCGTCGGTACACGAAAAGGCGCATTCATTCTGACATCGGATGAATCGCGAAAGGAATGGGACGTCGCCGGCCCCCATTTCGCTGGCTGGGATATCTATCACATGAAAGGTTCACCTGTTGACCCCAACAGGATCTATGTCTCCCAGTCGATGGGGTGGTTCGGGCAGACGATCCAGCGATCGGACGATGGCGGCAAGAGCTGGGAAGCTGTAGGCAACGAGTTCACATACGACGGCGTCCCCGGTACCCATCAGTGGTATGACGGCACGGAACACCCGTGGGAGTTCACCCGGGTCTGGCATCTGGAACCCTCGCTGACCGATCCAGACACCGTCTACGCCGGAGTCGAAGATGCCGCGTTGTTCAAATCGACTGACGGAGGACACACCTGGAGCGAGCTTTCCGGTCTGCGCACGCACGCTACCGCTGACGGATGGATGCCCGGCGCCGGAGGTATGTGCCTCCACTCGATCATCATCGATCCGACGAACCAAGATCGAATCTATGTCGCGATCTCGGCCGCTGGCACCTTCCGCACCGACGACGGCGGAACCATCTGGCGCCCAGTCAATACGGGGCTGAGCTCGACGCATATTCCCGACCCCGATGCGGACGTCGGGCACTGCGTCCATAGCATCGCCATGCACCCCGGGAAGCCCGAAACACTCTACATGCAGAAACACTGGGACATCATGCGAACTGATGACAGCGCAACCACCTGGCACGAGGTGAGCGGCAATGTTCCCAGCGATTTCGGTTTTCCGATCGAGGTGCATGCCCACGAACCGGAGACGATCTACGTGGTACCGATCACCAGCGACATGGAACACTACCCGCCCGACGGGAAACTCCGCGTCTACCGCAGCCGCACCGGAGGAAACGAGTGGGAACCGCTGACAAACGGTCTCCCGCAGGAACACTGCTACGTCAACGTCCTGCGTGACGCGATGTCGATCGACTCCCTTGACTCCTGCGGGGTCTACGTCGGCACTACCGGTGGCCAGGTCTACGTCTCCCCGGACAGCGGTGACACCTGGCAGGCGATCGTCCGCGATCTTCCATCCGTGATGTCGGTGGAAGTGCAGACTCTGAAATGATTCGGGTGGTGTTGCCGGTCGGTCTGAGCACGCTGGCCGGAACCGGCAGGGAGATCCAGATCGATGTACCCGGCGAGGTCACGACACACGCGGTACTCGACGCAGTGGAGCAAGAGTATCCGGTACTTCGTGGCACGATCCGGGATCACCAGACGCAGCAGCGTCGCCCATTCATCCGGTTCTTCGCCTGCGAGCAGGACTTCTCCAACGAATCGACCGACACTCGCCTGCCGGACGCGGTCGCGTCCGGCAGGGAACCGCTGCTCATTGTCGGAGCGATTGCCGGTGGATAGCAGTTGATCAGCTAGTCGATTTCGAACTGAAAGGGCGCGATCGTGACGCAGTCGCTACTTCGTCTCGGGGCAATCGCGGGGCCAATCTACGTTTTCGTTGTCGTCGGGCAGGTGCTCACGCGCGACGGGTTCGACATCACACGACATCCAGTCAGCTTGCTGGCAAACAGTACCTACGGCTGGGTTCAGTTGCTGAACTTCATCGTGGTGGGTGCGTTCGTAGCGCTGGCCGGGCTCGGACTTCGCCAGTCCATGAGATCAGGGCCCGGACACGTCTGGGGACCGATGCTCGTTGCCATCTTCGGCATCGGCTTGATCGGTTCCGGGATCTTCCCGGCTGATCCATTCGATGGATTCCCTCCCGGAACCCCGGCCGGTGATGCGGCCGATATCTCGACCAGTGGCATCCTGCATTTCGCGTTCGGCGGAATCGCGTTCGTGAGCATGTCACCTGCCTGCCTGGTTTTCTCGCGCAGATACTCGAACCTGCACGATCGTGGGATGGCCGTGTTCTCCGTTGCCACCGGAGTCTTCTACCTCTTTGCGTTTTTCTCCGTTGCAGCTAGCCAGGGCGCGGTCTGGGCGAATCTTGCGCTTACCGCTGCGGTTCTCCTCGGCTGGAGCTGGCTCACGCTACTGACTTCAGCTACTGACGTTCAACTCTCCAGTCTGGACGAGCAAAGCGTATCGCCGGCAACTGGCGCGCCGTAGTTCCCTGGAAAGGTTTGACAGAGTGACAGCTGTAATTACTGCAGACCAGTTCATCGGCAGGTTGCACGAATCGCAATCGGACGAAGAACTCGCGAAAATCCAGCGCTACTTCAAGACCGACCCGGGTGACTACGGTGAAGGAGATCGGTTCATCGGGGTCCGGATGGGGACCGTGTTCCAGATCGCCAAAGAGTTCATCGATCTTCCGATCGACGAAATCGAGAGCTTGCTGGATTCGGATTTTCATGAGGCTCGTGCAGGTGCCATGAGCATCATGGACAAGTGCGCCCGTCGTAAATCAACGAGCGCTGAACGACGCGAAGCGATGTTCGATCTCTACCTTCGTCGACATGACCGGATCAACAACTGGGATCTGGTCGATCTCGCCGCGATCCACGTGATAGGTCGACACCTGGTCAACAAAGATCGATCGATTCTCACCGACCTGGCACATTCGGAGATCGTCTGGGAGCGCCGGACAGCCATCATCGCCACTGCCTACTTCATCCGGCAAAACCAGCTCGACGACACCTTCGCAATCGCCGAAGTCCTGATCGACGACGAGCACGATCTCATTCACAAAGCCGTCGGCGGCTGGCTTCGAGAAGCCGGAAAGCGTGATGAGCATCGTCTGGAAGCGTTTCTGGAGTTGCACGCCGCGAGAATGCCACGCACGATGCTGCGCTACGCAACCGAGAAACTGTCTCCAGACCGGAAGCAGTACTTCAGAAGCCTTCGCAGCTCACACGACGAAAGATCAGGCAACACGCGACTGTAACGTAGCTGTCGCAATTACCAATCTCCTGCTGCCTCTCTCCCACGGCGCATGCTCCAGACTGGAAATAGAAGCTTGGAGCTTCTCCTTTGGCACGGTCGTGACAAAGGACGGGACAAATTGGCGAGAGGAGTTGAGGCAGTTATGAGACGTTACTTGCTTCGCGACACTCCGAAGATTGCACTGTTCACGATCATCTCACTGATGATGATGATTCTGGCATCGTGCGGGAATGACGTGGACAACGATGAACCAGAAACCGTTGCTGCAGAACCGACGGCGACCGAAGAGGCTGCCGAGTTCACCCCGGAGATGATGTATCGAGTGCTCCTGTCAGAGGAAAACACGGTCGATAGCGTCGCCTATCATCCAGATGGAGAGACAATCGCCGCAGGAACATTCATGGAGATTCACCTGCTGCGGGCGGACGATGGCGATGAAACAGGAGTTCTGGACACGGACCATTCGGTCGCCGACCTGGAGTATTCCTCGAGTGGCGACCAACTGGCGGCCGGGCTGGATGTCTACGGCGTCCACCTGATCGACCCAGAGGGCGCTGCGGAGCCGCTGATCCTCCATGGTGGCAACAACAACTACCTGGCGTTTCACCCGGACGGCCATCAGATCGCTACCGCCAATCGAGGCGCAGATCTCTGGATCTGGGACGCTGAAACTGGACAGCAAATCGACGAGTTGGTGCCTGCTGAATCCGAATGGGCACTGGCAGTCGCCTACTCGCCAGAAGGCGATCACGTCGCACTCGGGAACTGGGAAGGTGACATCTACCTGTTCGATGCCGAAACCGGAGACCTGATCCATACAATGGAGAACCCGGAAAGCTTCGGCTACGCCTATGATCTTGCGTTTTCACCAGATGGAGACTACATCGCCGTCGCCGGTACCCGGAGTGACGACGCGGAAGTCATCCGGATCTGGGCAGTGGATGATGGAGTCGAGCATACAACGATCGATGCAGACTCTCAGACTCGAGCAGTAGCCTGGAGCGCAGACGGAGAACAGCTCGCATTCGGGCACAGTGATGGCGTGGTGCTGGTCGATACCGAAGCGATGAACGTGATCTTCGAGATCAGCTTCGACATTGCCGAGGGAGAACAGGGCTGGAACACCGATCTTGCCTACTCTCCGGATGGCACCCAGCTTCTGCTAAGCCGCTGGGACGGGTACATCGAGACGTGGCGAGTTGAGGAGTAGTGCGCGTCTCGATGAACACGACGCTGATACCGGAGCCGGCTAGCGCGGGCCTGCTGGCCCTGGGTTCGCTGGTGATAA
>SLFF01000468.1 GCA_007124395.1 Thermomicrobiaceae bacterium
AACACGTCAGGTGTTTCCTGTGTCACGAGTACCGCCTGATGGCCGGTGCTCCGGGCACGATCGTAGGTCTCCTCGGCGTGACTGCGCTCGGCCAGTTCCGCCCGGATGACGGATTCTCCGAAGCGGATCTCGACACCGGTGACCGCCGCATCGCCCGGAAGAGGGAATCGATAGACGGCTTCGAGCACCGGGCCCGATTCAGCTTCCGAATGCCCGAACAGATGTGTCAGGGTGAGGTTGGCAACTGGTCCAGCAATCGCACCCTCGATCTTCGTCGATTGAAGTGGCATGAACTTAGGCGCCAGATCGTGTGGAGGGCGTCGATCGCTCTCTGGATCGAGGTGCTGCATGATCTCCATGTACGCCCCACCGGAGTACGTGCTGTTTGCATAGGTATTGGGGTTAAACATCGTTGGATTCCTTCCCGGCGGAACGTCCACCCTGGCTGTAGCTGCGAAGTTGTCGTCGAATGCCCCTGAGAACGAACTCGCGGCCGTCCTCATCTGAAACCAGGGGATGTCCGGCAGGCAGCGAGAGCCTGATACCGTCCCCGAGATCGATTTCTGCCCGAAACTGCGTCTCCCCGTCAGCCTGATAGTCTGCCGCTGGCGGAGAATCGGCTGCTTCGGTCGATCCGTAGCGACCCTCCCTGCCCGAGAGGTATTTCCATCGAGCCAGCACCGCTTCCAGATTGGCTGGTCGGGCGAACTCGGCCGGGTCGACCGGCACCGGGCCGGGAACCGTCTCTGGAATTGCCTGCTGGAGCAGTTTCTCGATACCAGTCAGCGTCAGGCCATCCAGATCGGCGCTGATCTCCTTCAGGCGATCCCCGGCATGCTGTCGCGCCTTGATATAGAGCAACTGCAGCAGGTGCCGGTAGTAATAGGTGGCCAGTCGACGCTCGCCTTCGGGCCGATCTAGCACCCCGGCAGAGATGTAGTAGCGAATCGTGCGGCGATTGATCTGGTCGCTGGCGGTTGATTCCGGCAAGGGCTCCAGCCCGAGCGTCCAGACGAACGCGGTTCCCACCGCGGCGAGTTCATCCACACTGCCGGTCGACCAGTGTCGCCAGGCCCTGATTGCGTCCTGAATGTTTACCTGCGTCATCGCTCCTCACTTCTGTGGCGAACTCTCATGCAACACTGATTATAACAGTGTCGTAATAACTGTCAATGGATATCCCGAGTGTTGAGTTTTTGATGAGTCTAGAGCTTGACGACCGGTAGTCGGCCACCTCCGTGTGGCCCTGAACAGTAACCGCATACCCGGCGAACGCTTCGGTGGATCCGGGGCAGACAGAGCTGCCCAGCTACCGACAGCAAAAATGAAACCTGCTCTAGTTTTCAGGATCGGGTCTAGTAGGCGTTCTCGTCCCGGAAGATGAGCATCAGCGTCTTGAGGATGATCTTGATGTCGAACAGCGGGGACCAGTTCTCCACGTAGTAGAGATCGAAACGGGTGCGTTTGCCGATCGAGGTATCGCCACGCAGGCCATTGACCTGTGCCCAGCCAGTTATGCCGGCTTTCTCGCGGTGACGGGCCATGTATCGGGGAATCGTCTGCCGAAACTGCTCTACGAAGTGCGGTCGTTCCGGACGAGGTCCGACGACGCTCATCTCGCCGAGGAAGACATTGATGAACTGGGGTAGCTCATCCAGCGAATAGCGCCGCATGAATCGTCCGAGTCGTGTCGGGCGTGGGTCGTCCGGTCTTGCGAAGATCGGGCCGGTGGAATCTTCGGCATCTACCGGCATGGAGCGGAACTTCAGCAGATTGAACGGCACGCCGTCGTGTCCGACGCGCTCCTGCACGAAGAAGACCGGACCCCGGGAGTCGAGTTTCACCAGCAAGGCCAGGAGTACGAGAAGTGGCGAGAGAAATACGAGCACAGCGGCGCTGATGGCGATGTCCATCGCCCGTTTGAGGCTGCGATCCCATGCTCGCAGGCCAACATTGCGAACGGTGACCATCGGAAGGCCGCCGAGATCGCTGATGCTGAGCTCGTCGTTGGTAATCAGACGGAAGGTATCTGGGTAGATCCGGATATTCACTGGAAGGTCCATGAGCTGATAGACGAGATCCAGCAGATCGTTATGCTGCACGCCTTCCGGAGCGATGATGATCTCATCGACTTCGTGCCGCCGGGCGACCTCGGCGATCCGGCTGGTGGTGCCGTAGACCGGATAATCGTGGAAACTCCGCGGGATTTCCTCGGTGTGCTGGTGAGCCAGAAAACCGACTACCTCGTACCCGAGGTGGGGTGTCCCCTGAATGTTGTCCAGCAGCAGTTTTCCGGTTGGCTGGGTTCCGACGAGCAGCAACCGGCGAACCGATAGCCCCCGGGATCGCAGCGAACCGACAACGGTGCCGTGCGCCAGTCGCCCAACCGTGACCGACACGATCGCGAGGAACCAGCCGAGCAGGATCACCCGTCGGGAGATGACGACTTCTGGCCCGAGAATCAGCACCGCGGCCGTAAGGCCGAAGATCGCCCCGAGTGTGAGGTTCATGCAGACTTTGTAGAATTCGTCAACGCGAGAGGTGCCGCGACCCAGCCGATACATCCCACCGATGACGAAGGTCGCCATCATCGCGATGACGCCGATCGCCATTGCCGAGCCAAGTGATGCCGTAGCGACATCAGACCGGAGTTCGAACAGGTTGAAGCGTTCCGGCACCCACCAGGCTGCCAGCAGGCCGGCGCTGATCAGTATGGCATCGAGCAGGAACAGGCTACCCTGAAAGATCGAGCTGGTAACTCGATCTCGATAGTGATCCCGGGGACGGGCAACGTCTCGCGCGATACTGCGCGATGCGGCCTGCTCGACCCGTGCCGGAGCTCCACCCCGGCTCATTGTTCACTGCCTTCTGGCATCGTCGGATGCTCCTGCGAGATGGTCTCAGTTGACCTTCTTTGCCCGTGACGGGCGGAAGAGGTTCCGGATGAGCGCGAATGTTCCGCGAGCAATGATACCCGCTGTTATCGCGCAGTTGATTGCGGCTGGCATCTCACCGGCATAGTGTTTTCGATGAAACAGGTACATGGCGCGATAGAACTCGATGATCAATCGATAACTCTGCCTGGAACTGGTTGCGCCCTTGTAATGTAACACGGTCGTTGCCGGATGATAGTAGACCGACCAGCCCTGCTGCTTAATCCGATAGGCCCAGTCGAGGTCCTCACCATACATAAAGAACGAATCGTCCATTAGTCCCGCCTGATCGATCGCGCTCAATCGAACTTTCATGTAGGCACCAACCACCGAATCGACTTCGTGGGTCTGATCCGGATCGAGGTAGGTCAGGTTGTAACTGGCGAATCGGGGTGAATCGGGAAACAGGCGTGCGAGGCCGGTCAGTTTCCAGAGGGCATTGATTGGTCTGGGGAAGGATCGCCGGCAAGCGAGATCGAGCGAGCCATCTCTCAGAACGAGCTTCGGGCCAACGATGCCGCAGTCCGGGTTCTGATCCAGGAAATCGGCAGTGATCTGCAGGCTGTCCGGCTCCACGAAACAGTCAGTGTTGAGTAGCAGTGCCGAGTCACCGGCTGGCTTGCCCCGGATCAGCCAATCCTCGTGGATACGCTGCAGCGCCAGATTGTTGGCTGCGGCGTACCCGAGGTTCCGGCTGGAGACGATGAGCTCGACATCAGGGTAATGCTGATGGATGAGATCGACTGAGCCGTCGTGCGATCCGTTGTCGACGACGAAGATCCGGAGTTGACGATCGAGCTGGCTGGCCTGGATTCGTTCCAGACAATGGCTCAGCAACTCTCGTGTGTTGTAGTTGACGATCACCACAGATATACGCTTCATGCCGCTGATAGTATCCTGCGGCTGGCCTGTGGTTTCAACCGTTCGACGGTTATCAGCCAGATTGACTCAATGGATCTGGCTCGTCCGGTGGGGCCAGAATGGTGGATGCCAGCACGAAGGCGACCGAGAGCAACGTGACCACCACACCGACGGCGATCAGCAAACCATCGACCCCGATAATCCCCAGAACCGCACCGTAGAGCAGTGGCATCAGCGCCTGTCCCAGACTACCTGCCGAGTGGAAGAGCGAGACGTAGGTCCCCATACCGCGGGAGCGGCCGAGATCGACCGCAGCAGTGGCTGTGCCGGCGACGAGACCGGCGATTGCGAACCCGCTGATCAGCATCGCGATGGCCGCAACCCAGACCGGTTCGAGCGCTCCGAGCAGGCCGAGTCCGAGCACAGCCCCCAGACCGCCAGTGATCAGTAGCGGTTTCACGCTCATGTTGTCGGCGATGCGTCCCCAGACTGGCTGTGCGGCAGCGGTGACGAAGGCAGCGATTGCCAGGAGCGCGCCGGTGATGACCGGCCCGTATCCGCGGGTGTCGGCCAGCAATGGGAAGAACGACATGATGATCAGGTTGGATGGCGCCACGATGAAGTTGTAGCCGAGCAGAAGCTGGGCGCGGGCATCCTTCGGCGGCTTCTTTTTCTCCCCGGTTGTGCTCGATTCCTCTGGAGCGGTGTACTTCCGATCGAGCCCGAGCACCAGGAATGTCGAGATGACTCCGGCCGGGATCAGCGCGAAAAAGACGGCGCTCGGCTGAAACTGCGCCGCCAGAACACCACCGGCTAGCGGACCAATCGCGTAGCCCATCCACTGGGCCAGGTTGTAGCGAGCCATCGCCGCGCCACTCTTGCCGGCCGCGTGTCGGCCGAGGACCGTCATCACCATCGGCAGCACAATCGCCGAGCCAACCCCGTGCAGCATCCGGGCTGCGGTGAGTGTCACGACATCGTTGGCGGCCCAGTAGGCCAGCGCGATCAGAATGTAGAGGGCGTTCCCGAAGAGGAGCAGCTCCCGATAGCCGTAGCGATCGCCCATCCGGCCGATCCACGGTCCAATGATGATGCGGGTGGCGTAGATCGCCCCGACCACCACCCCGATACCGACTCCACCGGCCCCCAGATCGCGGGCGTAGGGCGTCAGCACCGGCCAGAGTGTTGCCACGCAGCCGACATTGATAAAGACCACCCAGAGAAGCAGTCCGGTGCCGCCCTGGTTCGTCTCATTGCCAGCCTGAGCCATACTGATCCCCCTGCCCGGGAATGCCGTGTGAATCTGCCTGAGACGTTATATCAGGTTTTTACGAATTGTGAACACGGCGAAATGCACGAGCACCTTTGTGCATTATGCACGTCTCTGCGGCCACGTTGTAGACGGGTTTTGCGGTGGACATTGCAGCTTGTCGATAGTGAATCTCCCGGTTTGTTGCTTCACAATCGGACTGAGCGAGGGTCTATCTTATGAACTTGTCTGACGCGAAGGGATCTCCGTGTTCCGACTACTGGAAAGACTGGTCGATCCGTACCAGAAATGCGACGAGCGCACCCCGCCAGCCAGCGTCTGGTCGTTCATCCTCGAACACGCTCGCCCGTTTCGTCTGGTCGTTGCCATCAGTCTCGGGCTTTCCGCGGTCAGTGCGGCGCTCGAGGTCTTGCTGATCTACTATGCCAGCCGCCTTGTGGACACGCTGACGATGACACCGCGGGATCAGCTCTGGACCGAGCACGGCACCGAGTTTCTGGTCGTAGCAATTCTGATCCTGATCGCCCGACCGCTCTCCTGGTTCGGACGGGAAGCGCTCGACGACATCGCATTTCGTCCTAACGCCGTTACGATGATCAGGTGGCGGGCTCATCGGCATGTACTGGGGCAATCGGTTGGATGGTTCCAGAACGATCCATCGGGCCGCACAGCCGCCCGGGTGCGGGAAATCGGCACCTCGGCTACCAGTGTCGCCTACACCGTTCTGCACACACTCGCGTTCGTGGCGATCTATATCCTCGGATCGATCTGGTTGATGGCGTCGGTCGATCTCCGGCTGGTGATTCCACTTGCGGTCTGGTCGGCTCTCTACGTCGGGTTGATGGTCTACGCGGTTCCCAGGTTCAGGGATGCATCGGAGCGGTTTCAGGAAACGCAGTCGTCGCTGTCGGGATTGCTGGTAGATACCTATGCGAATATCGACACCATCAAGCTGTTCGGCGACCGGGGAGAGGATGATCGCGAGAGTCGAGACCGGTTCGAGGCGACACGTTCGTCCTTGTTCAGACTTCAGCGGGTTGAAGTGACGATCAACGCCGGAATGATGGTGCTCGGAACCATCCTGATGGTGCTGCTCGTTGGCTACGCGATTGTTCTCTGGCAGGCCGGCGATGCCCCGCTCGGGATCATTGCCGCCGCACTGGCTCTGAGTTTCCGTATCAACGGTATGGCGGAATGGTTCCTCGACGGTATCGCATCACTGTTTGGGGCTATTGGTGCAACTCGTGAAGCGCTCGCCACCGTTGCCCAACCGCTCGACATTCCGGACTCCCCGAATGCCAGCGAGCTACAGGTCAGTGGTGGGGCAATTCGACTCAGCGACGTCAGCCACCACTATGGCCGTGGAGACGGTGGACTGGATCGAGTCTCACTGGAGATTTCGGCGGGAGAGAAGGTCGGACTGGTCGGCCCGTCCGGGGCTGGCAAGTCGACCCTTGTGAACCTGATTCTGCGCTTCTTCGAGACTGAGACCGGCCGGATCGAGATCGATGGTCAGGACATACGCTCGGTGACGCAGGGCAGTCTCCGGAAGCAGATCGCGATGGTTGCCCAGAATGCCGCGCTGCTGGATCGCTCGGTTCGGGAAAACATCGCCTTCGGACGCAGCGATGTTTCCGATGCCCAGATCGAAGCTGCCTCGCGCAAAGCGGCAGCGGACACTTTTATCGCCGGTCTCCGCGATCCCGACGGACGATCAGGCTACGATGCCCATCTCGGTGAGCGTGGTGTCAGGCTCTCCGGCGGACAGCGTCAGCGAATTGCGCTGGCCCGGGCGATTCTCAAGGACGCACGGATCATGGTGCTCGATGAGGCGACGTCGGCGCTGGACTCTGAGGTCGAGGCGGAGATTCAGGAGACGCTTTACCAAGTGATGGAAGACAAGACGGTCATCGCTATCGCCCATCGGCTGTCGACGATTGCGCGCATGGATCGAATCGTTGTGCTGGATGAGGGGCGCATCGTCGAACAGGGTCGGCACGATGAACTGATCGCGCTGGGCGGCGTCTATCAGCGCCTCTGGGCACGGCAATCCGGTGGGTTTATCGGTGACCGCTGATGTATAAGTGAGCGATAATCGTTAGATTCGACCGAACAGGAGCGCACGAATGCGAGTTCGCGTGAAGACGGTTCTCGATGCCCCGGCTCAGTGGGTCTGGGATATGGCGCAGAAACCCGCGACTCTGCAGCATGTTTCCTGGCCTCTCTTGACGTTCAAGCCAGTAGAAACTGAAGAATTCCCTGATCGATGGAAGATGGGCACCGTGCAGGTTCGCCTCCGCCTGTTCGGTTTTCTTCCCGCAGGAAAGCAGGTGATCGAGCCTTCAATGAGTGCCCACGGGCCAGAAGGAGCTGATGACGGGTGCTGGCTGCGCGACAATGGATCTGGCGACATCGCCCGGATATGGGACCACTGGATCCGGATACGCCCGCGTGATTCCCGTTCTACACACTACGTCGACGATGTTCGGGTGAAGGCCGGAGTGCTCACTCCGCTGGTGGGATTATTTGCGCATGTGTTCTATCGCTATCGACAGTGGCGCTGGCGACGTCTGGTTGCTCGCTGTCGGGATGTGATCGACGCATCCCACGAGAACAGTTCGACCTGACAACGACAACCGTTCACGAGCCCGAACTGTCACGATAGCAGTAAACGTCGCTACTCATACCGCCAGGCGTAGTAGTGGCGGCCGACGTTGCCCATCTCGACTTGCCAGCCATCCGGGTTGTCCGGGGTGTAGGTGAGGCAGCGACGTTCGAAGCACTGCATCAGCACATCCCGCTCTTCTCCACCAACACGAACCGTTGCCCAGTAGGCTTCGGTGATCGGGAATCCGGTGGCGAAGAACGTCGGCTCGAACAGCCGCCCATCGGTGAAGTTCTTCCCGTCCCAGATCGTTCCGGAGCTGTTGAGATAGTCCCAGAAGACATTGGCAATGGTGTGATCGGTGACATCGACGTAGTGCTCGGCCGTCACTCCTCCCGGGCCACCGTCGGCGACGTCTCCGGCCCGGTTCAGCGTGGCAGTGATCTCGGTGCCGGGTTCGGCTGCCGGCGCATCGAGCAAGCCCTGCATAGTGGCGTAAGTCGGGCCGTCGGGGTCGTTCTCATCACCGGCGACCGGGATCTGAGCGGGCTCTCGCGCAAACATCCGATCGTCCCCGATCTGCAATTCCCCGGTGATCAACTCACGAACCAGCAGTCCGTTGGTGACGTACCACTCACTGCTGCGATCTCCGGCGGGATTGGTGATCTCCATCCGGCTCTTGTCGTAGTAGCGAACGGCGCGATATCCGCCGGGAGCTTCATCGTACTCCTCGAGCCGGACGTCGAATGGTTCCGGACCCCAGAGCCAGGTGCGAGACACACCGGCCGTCACTGGACGATCTTCTCGCTCCCAGTTTCGCAGCCAGGATCGTGCTGCCGACTGATTGAGCGGAGATGGCTGCCAGGCCATCCATCCAACATCTTTCAGGGTCTGTCCCCAGTTGTGTCCAAGCCAGGTAATCGTCATTTCCTGGGCTTTGCCTGATGGACTGGCCAGCAGTGCCACGAACTTACCATCCGGAGAGACGTTCACGACCCGGCGATTGTCTCCGCCGATGATCGGGTCAATCTGTCCGGTCTGAAGATCGAGGCGATGGATGTCGGTCGGGTAGCTGCGGATCAGGT
>SLFF01000036.1 GCA_007124395.1 Thermomicrobiaceae bacterium
CTGATGCTGCGGGCGTTCGCGGAAGGTTCGGTGGCGTTCGATCGTCCAGATCTGCTGGAAGCTGCAGTAAAGAACGCAACGTTCCTGCGCGATAACCTCTGGCGAGACGGGACGCTGCTGCGCACCTTCAAGGATGGCGAAGCGAAGGTGCATGGCTTTCTCGAAGACTATGCGTACCTGGCCAGCGCGCTCGTCTCGCTCTACGAGGCGACGTTCGATGTCTCATGGCTCCGATGGGCCGACGAGCTTGCCATGGCGATGATCGAGGAGTTCGCTGATGAGGACAACGCCGGGTTCTTCGACACCAGTGTCAACCACGGTGGACTGATTACCCGACCCAAGGAATTCGTGGACAACGCACAGCCGAGCGGCAACTCGATGGCTGCCGAGCTGTTGCAGCGGCTCTCGATTCTGACCGGGAATGTGGATTATCGACGTCGAGCGATCGAGATTCTGGAGCGATACGGCACGCTGGCAGCCCAGCAGCCAAACGGATTCGGCCATATGCTGGCGGCGTACGATTTCGCGATGTCGACACCGGTGGAAGTGGCGATCGTGGGTGATCCAGCTGATCCGGCAACGCGGGCGCTCACCGAAGTCGTTCACCAGGCGTATCTACCGTCGAAAGTCGTGGCGCTGGCGTCTTCGGAGGAGAGCGACGAGATCGCCGGGTTCATCCCACTCATGGCCTATCGGACGATGCTGGATGATCGCCCAACCGCCTATGTCTGTCAAAACTACACCTGCAAGCAGCCGGTTACTGATCCGGGGGAACTGCGGGAACAACTCGGCCTGAGTTGATTCGCAGTCAAAGCGTAGCTGACAAGCCCCGGGATGGGATCAAACGCGCTAGAGATCGAGCACCATCTCGGGGATAGCCTGGCGAATGTCGATCTCCGCCCGCATCGGCAGGTCGCCCTCGAGATCGCTGAATTCAGTGCCGAACCGGAGCACGGCGGAGACCGGTACGAACTCGCTGGAGAACTGCAGGTCTTCGTTATCGCCGTAGCGATATCGACCCTCGTCGTCGATCAGTCTTGCTTCACTGATCCAGCGGGTCCCCGCTGCCTGATACTCCACCTTCCAGCCGGGTGGTCGCTGGCCGCGGTCGATATCGAGCACCGGGAAGGTGCCCCACTCCGTGACGATCTCTTCGCTGGTGATTTCGGCATCTGTATCGGTTCCCACGAATCTGGTCACGTGGGAGAGATACACCCGCACCGGAACGAGCTCTTCGTCAGAATCACTGCGACTGGTTTCGAGGATGATATTGGCTCCAGGCAATGGCAGCGCGGAGGTCGTCTCGCCGTCGGACCACTCGACCCGGGCGGTATCGGCCAGGCGGATGTCGTCATTACTGCCAGCACCGATCGCAATCTCAACTGCTACACGGCCAGCACGACGGTAGGTATCCAGGCTAAGCAGCCGGAGTTGCAGTTCATCGATCTCCGCCAGGTCATCCTCGGGGATCATTTCTATGTCGGCATCGTCGCCACTGGTTCCGCCAACGCGCTCGATGTCACTCTCGGGAACGCAGGCAGCAATCGTCAGCATCGATGCAATCAGGACCAGGCAGGAAAGAAGGCGGCGAGGGGTCATGCTCGGGACTCCAGAAGATCCAGCACCACGGGTGCGGTGAACCATAGCAACTCGGCTCATACGTCTACCCGCGATGCGGGCCGCTCAGAATGCTATCAGGATTGAGCAGCCCGCGTGACTGGTCCCAGCACGACCGCATCATCCGCAGCCAGTTTGCCGATCTCTTCGCCAGAAAATCCAAGTTCCTCGAGCACTTCGGCGGTATGCTGTGCCAGCAGTGGTGGGGATCGATAAATGACCTGCGGCGTCCCGGTCATGGAGATCGCCGGGCCGATCAGATTGATCTGGCCTGCCAGATCGTGCTCTACCTGCTGCACCATTCCCATGTTGGCAACCTGCTCGCTCTCCAGCGATTCGCCAACCGTCCAGATCGGTCCGCAGGCAACGCCGGCCTCATTCAGGCGAGTCACCCAGCTGTTGACCGTATCGGTGGAAAGGGCCCCGGTCACCAGTTCGTTGATCGCCGGTCGATTATTGACCCGGTCGGCATTGCTGGCAAAGCGTGGATCATCGACCCACTCCGGGTGTCCCAGCACCTCGGCCAGACGCCGCCACATGTTCTCATTGGCGATCGCAATGTTGATCTGCCCATCCTGCGTGGAGAAGGCGCCATACGGTGCGGCAACCGGATGATCGTTGCCCTCCCGCTGTGGTTCGGAGCCATCGGCCAGATAGCGACCGGTCTGGTAGGTCAGAATTCCCAGAATTGCCCCGAGCAGCGAGGTATCCACCCGCTGTCCCTCGCCAGTGTTCTGCCGGTGTGCCCAGGCGCCAAGTACGCCAACAGTGGCATGGAGCGCCGCCAGCACATCGCCGATGGCCACCCCGACCCGGATCGGGCCACTCTCGGCCGTTCCGGTCACGCTCATCAGCCCGGACATCCCCTGAGCAACCTGATCGTAGGCTGGCTGACCCGCAAACGGGCCATCCGGACCGTATCCCGTGACCTGGCAGAATATCAGCGAGGGATTGACCTGCTTCAATGATTCGTAGCCAATCCCGAGCCGGTCCATGACGCCCGGTCGAAAGTTGGTGACGATGATGTCGGCCTCTTCGCACATCCGGCGAACGATTGCTGCGCCCTGCTCGTGCTTGATGTTGAGCGCGGTGCTGCGCTTGTTTCGATTGCAGGAGAGATAGTACGGGCTCTCACCGGAGACGAACGGTGGGCCGTAGCCGCGGGCCGCATCGCCGTGGGGTGGTTCGATCTTCACCACATCGGCACCCAGATCACCCAGCAGCATGGTGCATAGCGGGCTCGAGACCGCCTGCCCGAACTCCAGCACACGCACGCCGCTCAGCGGCATCGGTTTGTCGCCGGTTTGTGACTCGGGACCTGCAATCATCGGAGCCTCCCTGATCAACTTCTCTGACTATCTGGCCGGACAGACTCGATAATACCAGCCTTCGGTGAGAGGTCCAGATCCCGAATCCAGACACCGCTGGCGTACTGGTCCATAATTGGGAATCAGAATCTGAGAGTCATACCCGTCCGGTCTTGCCAGACGGGTCTTTGCTGTTCGCAGGAGTGTCTCGCTGATGCCAGACCGCTTTACCCATCTCATATTCGGAATCGGCATGACCGCCGGTGCCCTGCTCGGCGCCTGGTTTCTCAATCTCGTCTTCGAGCGAACCTGGCAGGCAATCGCGCTGATTCTACTGGCGATGCTCTTCGTGATCCTGCTTCGCCGCATGATCATCGGGGGGATTCCGCTGGAGCCGGTCCCTCCAAAGAAGACCGAACACTCCACTCGCCCTGATCTCTGGCAGGAAACCGCTCACCTGCCGGGAATCGATCACCGATACGGCTGGATGGCGCTGCCGCCAGCGGTGACGTTCTGGGGAGTTGTGGTCTCGATTCTGATCTGACCGCCTGGCCCGACATAGCCGTGCCATGAACCTTCCCCATCGGCACACCATATGCGAGCAATCCACAAGAAAGCCTGAAGCCTGATATGCGACACATTTCCACTGGGAAGAATGTCGCGCAACGCTTCAGCACGGGACATTGAACGCAAGGGACACTCTGGAGGTTCTATGACACGCCAGGACGGCAGTGCGAATCAGCAATCGGGAGTGCTGAATGTATCACTCTCACGCCGGAATCTGCTCCGCCGAGCGGCCGCAATTGGCGTTGCGGTTCCCGTCGGCGCGACGCTGATCGCAGCCTGTGATCCTGAAGATTCGGATAGCGTTGAAGATCCGGATCCAGTTGATGATGAAGACCTGGACGACCCCGAGGAAGACCCGGTTGCCGAGCCCGACGACGAGCCGGAAGAGGATCCGATCGACGATCCTGCCGACGACGGCGAACTGCTGGATGATGAGTTAGACGACACCGATCTGGTCGAAGACGATCAGCAGGGCGGATCACTCAACGTCGCCCTCATTGGTGACCCTCCAACGCTCGATATTCACCAGTCGACGGCCGACATCGTCAGCCTGATCACCTGGCACATCTACGAACCGCTGTTCACCTGGGATGAAGACTACGAGATCATGCCAGAGCTGGCATCCACACATGAAGTCAGCGACGACGGCCTCACCCAGACGATCGAGCTGCGGGACGGTGTGACGTTCCACAATGGCGATGAACTGACCGCGGAAGATGTCATCGCTTCATTCGAGCGCTGGACCGAGATCAGCGGCCTCGGGGCAGACCTGAGCGAGGTAACCGATAGCGTCGATGATGAGGGAGACGGCACCATCGTCTTCAATCTCTCGGAGCCGTTCGGCGCCTTTGCCACACTGCTGTCTCGACAGAGCCAGGGATGTGCGATCTATCCGGCATCGGTACTGGAAGCATCAGACCTGACCGGTCTGGATGAATACATCGGCACCGGCCCCTATCAATTCGTGGAATACGTGGCCGATCAGCACATCCATGTGGAGCGCTTCGACGATTACACCCAGCCGGACAGCGACGAGCCGAGCGGCTACGGTGGCTACAAGCATCAGTATCTGGATGAGATCTACTTTATCCCCGTTCCAGACGAAGCCGGGCGGGTTGCTGGCCTTCAGGCCGGAGATTTCCACTACCTGCAGGATGTCTCGCCGGACAACTTCGACACGCTCGACGATGACGAGAACATCGTGGCCGAGACTGTGGCTCCGGCAGCGTGGTCGATGCTGGTGCTGAACACGGCAGAGGGCATCATGGCCGATCAGACATTGCGTCAGGCAGTCCTGGCGGCGCTCGATCATGAAGAAATCGCCCAGGCGGCCTATGGTGATGGCTTCTACATCATGGATCCGGCGATTATGCACGAGGAAACGGCCTGGCACACCACAGCCGGCGAAGAGTTCTACAACCAGAACGATCCAGGCCGGGCCGCCGAGTTGATGGAAGAGGCAGGCTACGATGGCACGCCGATCCGGCTGGCGACCACGCAAGAGTACAGCTACATGTACTACACCGCGGTTGTGACCGAGCAACAGCTGGAAGACGCCGGGTTCGAGGTCGATCTGGAGGTGTACGACTGGGCCACACTGACCGAGGTCCGGGAAGATCCCGAGCAGTGGGACATCTTCACCACCGGCAACACGTTCCGGGTCGATCCCGTCATGCAGCCGTATGTCGCGGGTACGTCATGGCCCGGCTGGTGGGATAGCGAAGAAAAAGTCGAGCTGTCCAATCGCCTGCTGACCGAGAGCGATTTCGACACCCGGTTCGAGATCTTCGAAGAGTTTCAGGAGCTGTTCTACGAAGAGGTGCCGATCATCAAGATTGCCGACGAGGCAACTTTCAATGCCCGCTCAGCGTCGATCGGCGGATTCACCGGCCAGATTCAGCTGGCTCCGGCATTCTGGAACATGTGGCTCGAGGACTAACCAGCAAAACGTCAACTCCGCAGAACGGAAGGGGGAGAGCCAGATGGCTCTCCCCCTTCTTCGTGCCCATAGCCCACCCGGTTCGCCTAATGGTGATGCTCATCCCGTTCGATCTGCTGCACCAGATGATCGAGTTGCCGGTTGAGCTTGCGCAGCGTTGCCGCGGTGAGCATTCGCGCCTCTTCCAGTGATTGTTCACTGGCCCGTCGGGTTGCCCGCAAGGTTTCCGTCGTCTCTGGCTCGATTTCACCGGAGACTTCCCTGATGACGTGATCGACTCGCTCCGCGGCCTCACGCAAGTCGTCTCGCAAGTGGCGCATGGTCTCGGTGGATGCCGATTTCTCGCCGCTCGATTCCCAGCTACGGCGAAGTGCCGAGGCGAGCCGGGTACCCAGCTGCTGGAACTGCACCCCGACCTCGTGCCATGCCGCGTTCAATTCTGCGTGTTCTGTCGCCTGCTCCTGGACCGCCGGATGGTTACACGTTGACGGATGCTCTTGCATGATGTGCGAATCCTTATACATACTAGCCCGATGCCGGACCCATATTCTGTGCATCGAAATCGGTTGCGATGGCTGGCATGTCGATCGAGGACGCTGCAACCAATGATTTGATAGTACCCGCCGGTGGGCAGCGATGCACGGAAATTCACGGTATTGGAACGCCACGGCAGTGGATTGTCCTACTCCATTAACGAGCGGACCTGCGGGGCAACCTGCTCGGCATAGAGGCGGATCGATCGCTGGACTCGCTCTGGCTCCAGACCGGTCAGATACGGGTTAGCCAGGATCACATCCAGTCCCAGGTAACGGCTTGTCTCCGCCAGCTGCCTGGCGCACGACTCCGGACCCCCGGCCACCACAACCTGGTTGGCCAGCAGTTCCTCGAGTTGCTGCTCGGCTCCGGCTCGATCGGGAAGTTCCGACGGATCGACGGATGGCAGTTCTCTCGGCCCTGCAGCGAATGCTCGTCCGATCTTCTGCAGATCATCGATCATCTCCGAGCGAGCCTGCTCATCACTCTCCGCCACATACAGGTGACGCATCAGTGCCAGGTACGGACGTCTTCCGGGTTGCCGTTTCTCTTCCCGCTTCTGCTCATGAAACGCCGTGGCCGGGTTGATCAGTTGATCGTCTGGCTGGAAGCCAATGGTTTGCGACACCATATTCCGGGCAGACCACTTCGCAGACCGGGGATCGTTTCCGGCATACCAGAGTGGTGGATGCGGGAGCTGAAGTGGCAGATCGACCCGGACGCCCCGGAACTTGTAGGCGGTACCCGGAAAATCGAACGTTTGCCCGAGCCACGCCTTGCGCATCAGCACCAGTGACTCGACCAGCATTGGATGGCGCAGTGCCGGATCGATACCCATTGAGACGAGCTCTTCCGGCCGATGTCCCAGCCCGACGCCGACTTCGACTCGCCCACCGCTGAGGTGATCCAGCATAGAGATGTCCTCAGCCAGACGCACCGGATTGTGCAGTGGCAGCGTATAGGCCAGTGCCCCGATCCGGATTCGCCGGGTTCGCTGGGAGATAGCGCCAAGCCAGGCAGTGGGAGATGGCGTGCGATACAGCGCCATGAAGTGTCGTTCGGCGATGAAGTGGTAGTCCAGCCCGAGTTGATCGGCGAGTTCAGCATCCGCCAGGTGCCGCTGATAAGCGCGATAGGACGGAATTTCCGGCGGAACCTGCATGATGTCGAAGATACCGAATTCCACGGGGGCGATGTCCTTTCCATCTCCGGCCGGTCTTTGTGTTCACGTGCGCGGCGTATGGCGATCTAACTGGTCTCATCCTGGCCGGAACGGCAAATCTTCCAGGTGCCCATACGGCTCCAGCGGCCCACCGATGAGCGGCAATGCGTACTCCCGGAACGCGCCGGTCACGCTGCGACCATCCGGCCCGATGAACGAATCCGGCAGCAATCGCTCCTGGTTCGCCACCGTCTCCAGGGCAACATAGCCGGTAGTCATCTCGAATGGTTCATTGCTGGTGCGTTCGATAGTGACCATGACTTCGGAGACACCGTCGAGCAACAACTTGACGGCAGCTGCCCCGCACTCTCTGGCACCCATGAGATCCGGCTCTGATGCTGATTGCTCGAACATCCGCGAGATTGTGCCGGGCTTGTCGTAGCGTGCGCGCAGTCCCAGCGATTCCTGAATTGCGCTAGTCAGCGCCGGCCCCGGTCCGCCGTAATACGGATGCCCGAAGGAATCTCGCCAGACCACGGTATTGCCGCTGAGCGGTTCGCCATCCCGATCACGCATCGTCTCCGGAATCACCGCCACAACCTGCCCACGCTCGGCATGAGCCGCGGCGATTTCCTGCAGGAATTCATCGATCGAGCCAACCGGGCGCTCCGGGAAGAATATGAGGTGCGGTGGATCGCTATGATCGACCTGACCCAGGGCGCCGGATGCCGCCACCCAGCCAGCGTTGCGACCCATCACCTCGATCAGTTTGACCGGATAGAGCTGAGCCGTAGCCGCGGTATCGATACCCGACGAACGCGTTGCCTGGGCAATGAACCGGGCAATCGATCCGTAACCGGGGCAGTGGTCGGTACCCGGCAGGTCATTGTCGATCGTCTTCGGGATGCTCACCACGCGCAATTGCTGACCCCTGTCGCGAGCAGACTGGGCCAGCCGCATGGCAGAATCAGCAGTATCGTTTCCTCCGATGAAGGCGACGATATCGATCCCGTAACTCGCCAGGATCTCCAGAGCGCGTTCCGCCATCTCATCGGTCATCTTCTGACGAGTGGTGCCGAGCGCGGCAGACGGCGTTCGGCTGAGTCGGGTGAGCGTATCTGGAGACTGAGCCGCGAGATCAATCAGATCCCCGGCAAGCAGCCCTTCGATCCCGTTACGAGCGCCGGCCACCGCGTCGATTTGACCGCTCTTTTGAGCGGCGGAGATCGCGCCCACCAGCGAATTGTTGATAACGGCTGTGGCGCCGCCGGATTGTGCTAGCAGAAGTCTCGACACTGGTATAATCCGAATCGTCGTTTGAGAGAAAAATCACGGCCCGTCAATGAATCGGTGTCAATCGGGCACCGCGCGGGAAGTTTCGGCACGGCGGATGCGTTATAACAGTGTAAGCCGTTCCGGGCAACAGCCCGGTGATTTAATGAGAGGACATCCCACTTGATGATCGAGCAACTTGGACAGCTCATTCGAGCCGGTCTCGATCGACTTCGCGACGCTCTCTTTCCCGGGACCCGGCAGGCACCAGTCCCCGTGCCGGTTCGCATCAATCCACCTTCGCGCCGTCGATAACGATTCCGATCCACACCACGAACTGCGGCATGA
>SLFF01000501.1 GCA_007124395.1 Thermomicrobiaceae bacterium
AGTGCATCGACCCAGACATACATCACCTGATCCGGATCGCCGGGAACCGGGACGCCCCATCCTCTGGCACGTTCCCGTGATCGCGAAACGCTCAGGTCATCCAGGCCCTGGGCGACAAACGAGCGCACTTCGTTACGACGGCTTTCCGGAATGATCCGCATACGTCCGGAGTCGATGAACTCGAGGAGTTCATCCTGATAACTGGAAAGCCGGAAGAAATAGTTCTCTTCCTGAATCAGGTCCGGGCGAACACCGTGGTCCGGGCAGAGTCCATCGACGAGTTCAGCCTCGGTGTAGAACTGCTCGCAGCCAACGCAGTAGAGGCCCTCGTAGGACTTCTTGTACAGGTCGCCCTTCTCTTCCAGTTTCTTCCAGAAGTGGGCTGCTCCGGCGAAGTGACGTGGATCGACCGCGGTGCGGATGAAGTCATCGTTGTTGACGTGCAGCAGATCGAGCAGGTCGAAAAACCCCTGAGCATTGCGATCGACCAGCTCCCGGGTGGTGATTCCCTCGCTCTCGGCCGCCTGCACGTTCTTCAACGAGTTCTCATCGGTACCGGTAAGGAAGCGGGTGTCGATGTCCAGCAACCGATGGTACCGGGCGAACACGTCTGTCTGGACCATCTCGAGGGCATGCCCGATATGCGGCGGTGCGTTCACATATGGGATAGAGGTCGTGATGTAATAGCGCGATCGGGCTTCACCGGACACAGCAACTTCCTTAATCAGCCGATTGGTCAACACTGACGAATTTCCGCAGAATGTCAGCCAAAAGGATACCACGGTAGCTGCACTGATCACCCCGATTTCCTTGCGGATAACGCTTCGTGCGAAACCGTTGCACAGTTCGTGCGTCATTAATTCAGACGCCGCTTTTCGAGTCGTGACACGATCCACTCCGACAGAGATTCGGATGGACAAATTGTTGTCGGAGTCGGGAAAGCGACGGGACGCAGGACCTTTTGTCTACGCTTCGGTAGAAAATCGTACTGCATTTGGACTGGACAATTGAATCCATAACCGTCAGAATAGCGTTATACGCCGTTCACGATTACGTTTCGACCCAGAGTCAGGACACGTCCTGAAGCTGGTTCCGCCAAATTGCACACTAGACTCATCTCCTCCTCACGTGCGGGGCAGCCGTTGCAGAGCGGCTGCCTCGTTCGGTTAAGTACAGGATTTTTCCGCATTTCATTGCCCGAAACGTTAGAATTGGTAGTATGAACGGGGAGCGGTGTGACCGGCGAGTCCGATAACCCTTCGTTCCCGTTCATCTGCATGATCTATTGACGCTAAACGCACCGTCCGAAGGGGTTCCCTACCTTGATGAACAATCGTGACGATCAATCCAGCCGGCAGAAGAAGTCCGGCGGGGAAGAGGGCGAGCAGAAAACTCGTCCGAGCTTTCCTATCTGGATACTGTGGGCGCTACTGATCTCGCTGTTTGCCTACAGTGCCTATGCGTATTTCTGGCCGTCCGGTGATCCGACGATTAGTATTTCGTACTCAGAGCTTCGCCAACAGGTCGAGGCTGGCAATGTCAGCCAGATCACCATGGAGAGCGAAGACGTCTCCGGAGAATTCGCCATGGAGATGCAGGAGTACGAAGGGCAGATCTATACTCCCGAGGATTCACTGCCATCCGGGGCCGAGTCGGACGACATCACCCAGAGCGTCTACTTTGAATCCGCTGTTCCCGAAAACACACAGCCAGACTTCGTCGCTTTTGCGACTGAGAACAACGTTTCAGTGACAGCTGAGCCGTCGTCTGACGGTATGTTCGGCTCATTGCTTTTCCTTGCGATTCCGCTCCTGCTGTTCATCGTCATTCTCTTCTTCATCGGCAGAAGCATGTCGCGTGGACAGCAGAACGTCTTCAGCTTTGGGAAGTCCAAGGCCAAGCAGTATGATCCCGAACGTCCCAAGCTGACGTTCGCTGATGTTGCTGGTGAAGAAGAATCCAAAGCGGAGCTCGAGGAGCTGGTCCAGTACCTCAAGGATCCGGCCAAGTTCCACAACATCGGTGCCCGGCTGCCGCGGGGTATCCTGCTGGTTGGCCCACCAGGTACCGGTAAGACGCTGCTGGCGAAAGCAGTAGCCGGTGAAGCGAACGTTCCATTCTTCAGTGTCAGTGCTTCCGAGTTCGTTGAGATGTTCGTCGGTGTTGGTGCGAGTCGTGTTCGTGACCTCTTCGAGAAGGCCAAGACGAATTCACCAGCCATCATCTTCGTTGACGAGCTCGACGCTGTTGGACGCCAGCGGTTTGCCGGTGTCGGCGGTGGTAACGACGAGCGTGAGCAGACCCTCAACCAGTTGCTGGTCGAGATGGACGGGTTCGATCCGCATGAGGACGTGATCGTCGTCGCAGCGACGAACCGCCCCGACGTGCTCGATCCCGCGCTGCTTCGCCCGGGCCGGTTTGACCGCCAGGTGACGGTCGGTCTGCCGGACAAGCGGGGCCGTGAAGCGATTCTGAAGATTCACACGCGGGGTATTCCCGTCGATGAGAACCTTGATATGAGCCTGATTGCCTCGGCGACGCCGGGATTTGCCGGCGCTGATCTGGCGAACCTCGTCAACGAGGCGGCACTGATGGCCGCCCGTCGAGACAAGAAGATTGTCCAGAAAGACGACTTCGATCTCGCGCTGGACAAGATCATCCTCGGCACCGAGCGATCGATGGTCATGAACGAGCACGAGAAGCGAGTGGTTGCATACCACGAAGGTGGACACGCAATCTGTGCTCACTTCTCTCCTGGAGCTGATCCGCTTCGCAAGGTGACGATCGTTCCCCGTGGTCGGGCGCTTGGTGTCACGATTCAGGCGCCGGAAGAGGATCGATTCAACTATTCTCGAAGTTACCTTCTCGGTCGACTGGTTGTGATCATGGGGGGCCGGGCCGCTGAACGGATGGTCTTCAATGAGATCACGACCGGTGCGCAGAATGACCTGAAGGAAGCCACGATGCTCGCCCGACGCATGGTTGGCCTCTGGGGGATGAGCGAGGAGATCGGCCCGATCTTCCTTGGGATGGGTGAACAGCACGTGTTCCTTGGCCGGGAGATGGGGCAGGATCGCGAAGTCGGCGAGAAGACGGTTGATCGTGCCGACGAAGCGGTTCAGAAGATCCTCTACGATGCCATGGACCAGGCCGAAACGCTTCTGCTGAATCACCGGGATAAGCTCGATTCGCTTGCCGATAAGCTGATCGAGGATGAGACAGTCGATCGTGACGGTCTGTTCGAGCTTCTCGGCCCACATGCAGTGTTCGCTGATGAAGGTGAATCCGCCGCGGTTGCGGACATGTCCCGCACTGATGGTGAGGGCCCGAATACTGGATCGTAGCCCGAGTGGTTGAACCGTAGCTTATGCGATAATCGGCATTTTCTGCGTGGTATCATTCCGCAGTTTGCCGGTTGTTCGCGTATGTGTCTGTTCAAGTGATCATGTTCAACACTCTGTGTTGCATCGGAGGGATGCAGGGAGCAACGCGATGAATGCCACAGATAACATCGCTCAGCGCATAGCCTGGGTGTTCCCTGGACAGGGAAGTCAATACGTTGGCATGGGACAGCGAGTTTACGAGGTCTCCGATGCTGCGCGCCGGATTTTCAATCAGGCGGACGATGTTCTCGGGTTTTCGATTTCATCTATGTGCTTCAACGGCCCGGCCGATGAACTGGAAGACACGATAAATGCCCAACCGGCGATCTTCACGGTCAGTGTTGCCTATCTCGAAGCGCTTCGTGAACGCTCGCGCGTACTGGGTAGATCGATTGCTCCGTTATACGTGGCAGGCCACAGCCTCGGCGAGTTCACCGCGCTGGTTGCCGCCGGTGCTATCGATTTCCGCGATGCACTGATCCTCGTTCGGGAGCGTGGACGATTGATGAAGCAGAGTGGCGAAGAGCGACCTGGTGGGATGGCTGCAGTGATCGGGCTCGATCGCGAGCCCCTCGAGCAAGTCTGTCGTGAGGCTGGCGATGTCGGCATCGTGGTACTGGCGAACGACAATTGCCCCGGCCAGTCGGTTATCTCCGGTGAAATCGCTGCGCTGGAGCGGGCAATGGAGCTCGCCGAGGAGCGAGGAGCCCGTCGGACGATCCGGCTCGGTATCTCTATCGCGTCCCACTCTCCGCTTATGGAGCGTGCCGCCACGCAACTGAATGAATTGATTGCAAAAGTGCCGCTGCGTGATCCGGAAGTGCCGGTTGTCGCCAACATTACTGGTCAGATTCTGACGACGGTAGACGATGTGCGACACGAGCTGTCACAGCAGGTGCTGATGCCGGTACAATGGTCCAGTTCTGTCAAAGAGATGCTAAACGGTGGTGTCACGACATTTCTGGAAGTTGGCCCGGGCCAGGTGTTGAGCGGACTTATCCGTCGGATTCGTCGGGATGTTCAGACACTAAGTGCAAAAGACTACGGTGTGTACGGCCAGGAGTAGCTCCGGCTGCATGGCCAGGGAGGTTGAGTTCACGTGCATCGAGTTGTCGTAACCGGAATGGGTGCTCTATCGCCAATCGGCAATAGCCTACCTGACTTCTGGGAGAATCTGGTCAACGGCGTAAATGGAGTCACGCGCATTACTGCGTTTGATCCCGAGATCCTCGACGTTCAGATTGCCGCTGAAGTCAAGGGTTTTGATCCCAAAGAGCACATGGACTTCAAGGCTGCTCGCCGAATGGACCGTTTCGCCCAGTTCGCTGTGGCCGCGGCCGGTGAGGCAATCCGTGATTCCGGTCTCGAGATTACCGAGGAAAACAGCGAAAACATTGGCGTCATGGTGAACACGGGCGGTGGTGGTATTCCCACACTCACGCGAGAAGTGCTCAACTTTCATCACAAGAGCCCGAGCCGAGTGAGCCCATTCTTTATTCCGATGTTTGCCTCGAACATGGCCGCCTGCCAGGTATCGATCCGGTTTGGTATTCACGGACCGATTCAGGCCTCAGTTGCCGCGTGTGCTGCAGGAAATCAGGCGTTTGTTGATGCCCTGCGAATGCTGCAGCTCGGTGAGGTCGACGTCATGATCTCCGGCGGGACGGAAGCCGCCATGGATCCAGTGTCGATCGCGGCATTCGGGAACATGGGCGCACTCTCAAAACGGAATGACGATCCGGCACACGCCAGCCGACCGTTCGACAAGGACCGTGATGGATTCGTGTTTGGTGAAGGTGCCGGCATCATGGTGCTGGAGACCGAAGAGCATGCCAAAAAGCGCGGCGCCCGCATCTACTGTGAGCTGACTGGCGGAGCGATCACGGGTGATGCGTTTCACATCAGTGCACCACTTCCGGGTGGCTCAGGCGCGGCTCGGGCGATGAAGCTGGCCCTCAAGTCAGCGAAACTCAATACTGAAGATGTTGATTACATCTCGGCACACGGCACCAGCACGCCGTTGAACGACGTCTCTGAGACGGCGGCGATCAAGACTGTCTTCGGAGATTACGCCTACAAGCTGCCGACGAGCTCCCCGAAGAGTATGGTCGGACACCTTGTTGGTGCAGCCGGGGCGATCGGTGGACTTGTCTCGGTGATGTCGATCAAGGATGGGGTGCTCCCACCCACGATCAACCACGAGACGCCGGATCCGGAGTGCGATCTGGACTACGTGCCGAACACTGCCCGGGAACATCACGTGGATGTCTCTATCGCCAATGCATTCGGTTTTGGCGGGCAGAACGTCGTCGCGGTCTTCCAGCGCTACGACGGTTGATCAGCAGCGCGGCATATGAATTGTTGACGGAAAAGGGCGACCCGAGTGGTCGCCCTTCTGTATGCTCGGTAGTATGTTCCGTCTTGTTACCGGTAGTGGACGGTTACCTCTTCGATCAGCAACCAGGGGAACTCGCCCACCCCACCTTGCTCGGCCATGTTCATGATCTGGACCGTGTTTTCGCCCGACTGGATAGCACTATTCTCTCGATACCACCATCGTATGGTGTTGGTGCTGTCCGTATCGAACGGGCTGTCTCCACGGTAGACCATGTCATCATTGATCCAGATTTCGATGGGCAACTCCTCCTCGGGACCACCAGTCAGCGCGGTGACTTCGATTCCCACGAAGATCCCGCCAGCGTTCGTCTCCGAGACAAACGTCGCTTCACCGGTTGAAAAGTCAGTCAACTGGCTATACAGGAACGTCGATTGATCAGGCAGTTCACCCCAGCTATCCGGCTGGAAGGACCCTTCGAAATCGGTGCCCTGAAAACTCGATGACGGTGATCCGAGTACCATCGCGTTGAACGCCAGACTCTGCATTTCAGTGCCGACACCCGAGTCTTCTTCTGGATCCGGAGTTGGCGTTGGCTCCGGGTCCGGCTCGAGCGTCGGCGTTGGCTCAGGGGACGGTGTCGGCTCCGGCGTTGGTTCTGGCGTCGCAGTCGGAGTTGGTTCCGGCGTAGGAACCGGGGTTGCCGTTGCGTCTGGTACCGGGGTCGCCGTCGGTTCCGGCGTTTCCGTTGGTTCAACCGTTACCGTAACGATCGGTGTCGGCGTCGGATCGTCAGGGACGACCGATTCGCGGGTTGCGAGATACCAGATCCCGATGATCGCAAACAGGATCAACATTCCGGCAACCAGAAATATTGGCCAGCGTGGTGACTGTTTCGGCTTGCGCCGCGGTCGTCGAGGCGGAGGACGCCTTCCCCCTCCCTGATTGGCGGCAGTCTGCCCCGGCATCACCCGGGTCTGGCTGGCGGCGGCTGCCGCCATAATACGAGTCGCTTCGTCGCTGGATGGCGGCTGCTCCATCGCTGCCAGCATCTCGGAAGCCGTGGAAAACCGGTCTTCTGGTTCTTTGGCCATCGCCTTCATGATGACCAGCGCCAGGCCATTCGGGATCGAAGGATTCAGCTCTCGCGGATCAGGTGGCTGCTCGTTGACATGCTGATACATGACTTGCAGCGGATTCTCACCCGGAAAGGGGAGTCGTCCGGTCAGCATCTCAAACAAGATGACGCCGGCTGCATAGAGATCTGACTCGGGTACTACGTCACCGGCCCTGGCCTGCTCTGGCGCCATATAGGCTGCCGTTCCGAGGGCCATACCGGTATCAGTCAGCCCGGAATCACGCGCCCCGCGGGCAATGCCGAAGTCCGAGATTTTGCCGGTTCCGTTCGGGTCGACCAGCACGTTCTGCGGTTTGACATCGCGATGGACGATGCCCGCTTCATGGATGGCCTGAAGCCCCTGGAGCACGTCCCGCATCATCCGGGTAGCGTCCTCTGGAGTCAACTGGCCTTGCCCGCGCATGAACTCCTTCAGGTTCGGGCCGTCAACCCACTCCATAACCAGGAAGAGTGTGGCGCCATCCTGACCATAGTCGAAGACGTCCACGATATTGACGTGCCGGACAGCAGCAGCAGCTCGTGCCTCACGCTCGAAGCGGAGTGCGTAGCGTTCATCATTGGCGAATTGTGAGCGGAGAATCTTGATGGCAACCGGGCGGCTCAGCGTCGTGTCTTCCGCCAGGTACGTCTCGGCAAAGCTCCCCTGACCAAGATGGCGATCAAGTCGGTACCTGCCTGCGACGAGATCAGGTGTCTCGGACACGGTCACTCCTCACTGGTGACTTGCAAGATGATGCGAACTATCGGTGGAACGGTGTCCCCAGCAGCTAACCGCTCCAGTCGAAACTCACAAACATTATAAATGCGCGGGGCAAACGCCCCACGCATGTTCAGGCGTATTCAGACGGGTCGATGGTCGATGATTTAGTCCACCGGCACGGCGACCACCACAATACGGTGATCATTGATGCCATATGGCCAGCAGGTAATCAGCGTCAGTCGTTCCTCTGGCATATCTGCCATGAACCGACCGGTTTCGAGTCGCTCTTCGAGCGATGCCCCGATCTCACGACGCATATGGATCTCTTCGATAACGTACTTCTGTTCGCCTTCTTCGGTCTCGATGATTACTTCCTGCCCGTGCTCGGCAAATTCGAGCGTTCGGAAGACTTCGCCTTCGAAATCGTTGTGACCGGTTACGACGATGTTCCCATTCTCACCGGGTCGTGCAGAGGTCTTGTGGTGTCCAGCTGCGTATGAAGCAACCTGCCACTCCCGGACTCGCTGGCCCTCGACTTCAATGATGTCGTATCCCACCTGATGGATCTCAGCATCGATTTCCAGGTCTGGTACGCGGATTTGAGTCGGCTTCGGAGCCCGTTGCTCTTCCGCGTCATCTTGCTCGTACTGGCTGCTGGAGTTCAGGTCTTCGAGTTTCGAGGCGCGGTCGGAGTCGTGGGCGTCGGAAACCAGTTCAACCGGATTGGGGGCATCGTTGCGATCATCATCCGAGCCATCGAGCTCGGCAATTACCGGCAGGGGGGGTGCACCGCTCCCGCTACCACCTTCGGCTTCGTCATCGTCTTGCTCGTCGCCGGTGGTAGCGACCGATGCCAGGCGGTCACGCATATCTGCTTCCTGCATCGCACGTGACGCAGGAATAGCGATAGCAGAGCCGAACATGAGGATGGAAAAGAGAATCATCAGGCCACTCAACGGAACCGCTGCTCGTCTTGGTGGCCGGGCGTAATCAAGATTCGATCTGTCGAGCCTGCCGGTTGTTGTTGCCACGATGAAAGTCTCCCCGGTACCAGATCCTGCAGTATACTCCGGCCAATTCTACCCGCTTGCTGACTTATGCGCACCCGGTAACAGGGGTGAATTTTCCTGAAATCTAGCTTAAAGCAGGCGAGGGTTGGATCCTGCG
>SLFF01000267.1 GCA_007124395.1 Thermomicrobiaceae bacterium
CGTTTGCCTTCATTCATCGAGGGCTCCTCAGCTACATGTCGCGGCCAACAAGTATATCCAAACCGTGCGGGCTCATCGGAAGCGCTCGATGCTGAGCTCGTCGACTGGAGTCGATGGCTCGCCTGTGGAGACGAACTCACGCATGATCACGCCGATTTGCGGACAGAGTGCGAAGCCGTGCCCGGAGAACCCGCAGGCGATCAACAGGCCCTGAACCTCGGGCACCGGGCCGATGATCGGGACGCCATCGGTGGCGATCGCTTCCAGACCGGTCCAGGCCCGGAGCAGGCGGGACTGTTTCAGCAACGGATAGATGGTGGACGAGTGCGCGGCACTTCCGGAGATGCTGCCGGATCGAACCCGGCCGAACCGGCGATCCTGATAGACCGATCCATCCCAGCCACCACCGATCAGGTAGCTGCCAGTCGGGATCTGTTTCAGGCTGACCTGTTTGCTGACACAGCCGAGCACCTGCTTGAGTTTCGGGGGCATCTGCTCGGTCAATAGCATCTGGAGTGCCCGCGTCTCCACCGGAAGATCGATCCCCGCGAGCTGCGCCAGCTCACGGCCCCAGGCTCCGGCGGCGTTGATCACCCAGTCGCAGGCGATCGTCCCCTGCGAGGTCTCAACGCCGGTAATCCGGTCCTGTTCGATCATCAGGCCGGTGACCTTCGTGAACTGGTAGAGGACGGCGCCGTGTCTAACTGCCGCACGGGTGTAGGCTTTGGCGACCCATGGCGGCATCGCGTGGCCATCGGTCGAACAATACGACCCAGCGATGACGTGTGGTGCAACACCGGGAACCAGTTCCTGCAAGTCCTTGCCGTAGACCATTTCGATGTCCAGCCCGGATTCCTGCTCGCGTTTCACACGGGCTTCGACGGCCGGCAGATCAGCTTCGAACTCGACCAGATTGACGTGTCCCTCTTGCAGGTAGTGGAGATCGGCATCCAGCTCCTGCTCCAGGTGTGGCCAGCGCTGGATCGCCTTGATCGCAATCGGTAACTCGCGTGGATCACGACCCTGCTGGCGGACGCCACCGGCGCTGGCACCCGAGGCGACGGAGCCGACTTCGCCCGCTTCGACGATCGCGGTACTGATGCCAGCTTTGCTCAGTTCATAGGCCGATGCGGCACCGGTAACCCCGGCCCCAATCACGACGACCTCGACTCCCGGCAACCGGCTCATGATGCAGTGTCCCTTCCCGTTTGGTGTGTTTCTTCGAGTATGGCTGCTGGGTTCGACGGACACAAGGAGAACGGCACCGGGGACACCGCAAACAGGGACTTTCCAATTTCTATGGTAGTCTGACCCGGTATCGGACATTCACCACTCAGGAAAGATCAGCCAATGAATGCCAGACGGTATGACGCCTCGCTCGCGGTCAGTCTTCAATTGCCAACCGAACTCCACCTCTCTCCGGATGGAACGCGCGCGATATTCAATGTGGCTCCGATCGGGCATGAGGAAACGACTCCCACCAGCCACCTCTGGATGGCGGATGTGACGGGCGACATCAATGCACGCCCCTTCACCACTGGCAAATCGAACAACACCTCGCCTTGCTGGTCGCACGATGGACGGACCATCGCTTTTCTCTCGGATCGTGCCGAGCGTGGCACTGCCCAGTGCTACCTGATCCCGACCGATGGTGGGGAGGCATTGCAGGTGAGCCGTATGAAACGCGGTGTCGATGCCCTCTGCTGGACCCCGGACGGTCTGGCGCTCTCCGGGACGGTTGATCGCCGGACGCTGGCCGGGGAGCAGGATGCGCCGGGCGATGTCTCGGTGGCGAGTCTGTCCGTCAGAACGCGAGTGATTGCGAAGATCGATCCCGGGAGCAGTCGTATCAATGTGATCGGGCCGGCATCTGGCCACGTCTGGGCCTATTCCTGGCGTCCAGACGGACAGCAGGTTGCCGCTCTGGTGACCAAGACGAACCATCTGGACGATACCGGTCACGTTTACCTTATCCTGATCGATCCGGTCACCCGTGCAGAGCGAACCCTCGCCGAGTTCACCCGACTGCCGGAGGCGCTGGCATGGTCGCCGGATGGCACTTGCCTCTCGATAGTTGGCATCACTGGGCAGTCGCTCGATGATCAGGCGGTCATGGTGATCGATGCCGAAAATGGCAGCATCAACCACCTCGATCCCGGCCCGTCAACGCCGATCTGGGCTGGATGGGTTGATTCATCAACGTTGATTACGGCAGCGCAGGATAATCTCTGGGCACGGGTGGATCGTGTCGATCTGGATTCAGGCAGTGTAGAGACACTGGACCTGTTGCCCGAGAACGGTTCGATTCAGGCGCCGTTGAGCCTGAGCAACGGTGGCGGTTCGCTGGGGATCATACGCACGAACCCGTATTCGCCCCCGGAAATCTGGGCAGGTGCGCTGGATGGAAGCCAGCTCTCGCGGCTGTCTCACCTGAATCCGCAACTGGACGGCGTGCAGCTGGCCACGATGGAGCCGATCCACTGGACATCGAAAGATGGGATGCAGATCGATGGCTGGCTGTTGCTTCCGCCGGATGCGCCCGACGACACGCGACTCCCGCTCATCGCCGATGTCCACGGTGGACCGACCGCAGTCTGGGGAGCAACGTTCCACGCTACCTGGCACGATTGGGGACAGCTGCTGGCGGCCGAAGGCTATGCGGTGCTGCTGCCGAACCCGCGGGGCAGCACTGGAAAAGGCAGAGACTTCACGTCTGCCAACCATGCTGATCTCGGCGGGATGGATTTCGAGGATGTGATGGCGGGGATCGATCATCTGGTGATCGAACGCGGGATCGCCGATCCAGACCGGCTCGGGATTGCGGGCTGGAGCTATGGTGGCTTCCTGGCCGCCTGGGGGATCAGCCAGTCGGATCGGTTCAAAGCGGCGGTCTGTGGCGCGGCGGTGACGAACTGGCCGAGCAAGGTCGGAACAACCGATATCCGCCCATACAACGAGGAACGCTTTGCCGGGCCACTTCACAAAGAGCCGGACGATCTCTGGAACCGGTCGCCGATTCGCTACCTCGGGAACATCGCCACGCCGACGCTGGTGGTTCACGGGGAGGCCGATCCACGGGTGCCGCTGGGTCAGGGGATGGAGCTCTACCTTGGACTCCGGGCGATGGGCGTGCCGACCGATTTCGTGACCTACCCGCGTCAGAAACATGCTTTCCATGAGAAGGCGCACCAGTACGATATTATCGGTCGTATTACCGGCTGGTTTCGCCGGTATTTGTAATCGATCGAGTTTTTCTGCAGGGAAGATGAAGGGATACGCACGATGACACCAGAACAGAAGCTGCAAGAGCTTGGTATCGAACTGCCGCACGTCGAACTCGGCGATCGGCCGCTGATTCCGTGGGTACGCACCGGCAATCTGCTCTACCTCTCGGGTCGCACGCCATCGAAGGGCCCGAAGGGTCAGGCCGGTGGAGAGGTTTCCACTGAGGATGCCTATGCCGCCGCACGGGATTGCGGGATCGGCCAGCTGGGTGTGGCCAAGGCAGCGCTCGGCGATCTGAGCAAGATCAAGCGGGTGGTCAAGGTACTCGGAATGGTAAACACCGTGCCGGGCTACACCGAGCAGCCACAGGTGATCAACGGCTTCTCGGATCTGATGGTGGAAGTGTTCGGGGAAAACGGCCGCCACGCCCGCTCGGCAGTCGGTATGGCGAGCCTGCCCGGGAACGTTCCGGTTGAGGTGGAAGTGATCTTCGAGATCGAGGACTAGATCGGTCTGGCAGGATCCTTGCGTCGTTACTCCAGCGATGGCGGATTCGTCACAAACGCTGGAGGAACAGATGTCCGACCACGAAAAGAAGCAGAAGAAGCAAGAAGACACCCAGGAACAACATCACGATCCTGCAAACCATTCTGGTGACCTGGTTGATTATGACCCGGACAAGGCGCAGGACATGATCGATATCGACGAAGCGGCCGAACACGCCAATCAGGTGAGTTCGCCGAATCCGGAAGATCCGCAGCACCCGAAGCAGGGCGTTCCACCGAATCAGGAGAACGTTCCTCGCGGCTTCACGTCTGCCCGCGGTATGCAGGGTGGATCGGCTAACCGCCGCAAGCGTTCCTGACCGGTCCCGCAGCAATGAAACGAGAACAGACGCCCGGCTCCAGTAAAGGGTCGGGCGTCTCTGTGCTGCTGTTTGAGGCTTCAGGAGCGCGCTTTCCCCGGTTCGAGCGGTGGCGCGGCTTCTGGATCGCTATCGCTGGAGGGTGAATCTTCTTCTGGCTTCGGTTCGGTGTCGCCTGAGACTGGCGGGCGGAGATCACGCAGATTGGGATTCAGGATCATGCCGACGACGGCCAGAATGTAGCTCAGGCCGATAATCAACAACGTCTGCACCAGGCTGGTCCACTCGATCAGCAATCCTGCCAGCAAGCGACCGGGAACCATTGCGGTGAAGATCGCCGCGTCATACAGGCCGAAGACCCGTCCCCGGAATTCGGCCGGGGTATTCTCCTGAATCATGGTAAAGACTAGTGGGATCATCGGGCCATTCATCAGCCCGGTGATGAACATCCCCACCAGAATGATCCAGTATGGTGGGGTAGCCGCCAGCATGAAGAACATGAACCCGAGGCTGCTGGCGCCGATCAGAATCACCCCACGCCGCGGCCAGCGATGCCCCCAGATACCGAAGGCGATCGCCGTGACCAATCCACCGGCGCCCATCGCCCCGAACATGAACCCGAACGCCGAAGCGCTCTGAAAGATGTCGTGACCGTAGACCGGCAGGATGACCATCTGGTTCGCCCGGACGAACTGCACCGCCATCACGGTGATCATCAGCGCCAGAATGATCCGGGTGCCGAAGACGAACGACAATCCCCCCTTGAGTTGTCCGAGATACCGTGTCTGGCTCTGTACCGATCCCTGGGAACTCGGGACCAGAGTGGGGATGAATAGCCCGACGGTGGTCACCGACACGAAGAACATCCCGGTGGAGATCCAGAGCACGGAGCTGGAGCCGATGATGCCGATCAGAATCCCGGCCGAGGCCGGAGCCAGCAGCATGGCCGACTGCATTAGCGTCTGAACCATGGAGTTGGCCCGTTCGAGACGAATCCCGGCTCGTCCGGCGATATCCGGCATCATGCTGTGCCGGGCGGTGAATCCAGGGGTATCGAAGGTTGCCCGCATGAAGACGAAGAAGAGGAGTTGCCAGAAGGTGATCCCGGTGGTGTAGTAGAGCAACGGGATCATCCCGAAGGCAAAGCCCGCCACCAGGTCGGAGATCATCGCAGTTCGTTTGAATCCGATCCGATCGACGATCACCCCGCCAAAAATTCCGGCGAAGATCATCGGGATACCCTGAATCGCGGCTACGATGCCGGTCCGGGCCGCGCTTCCAGTTGTCTCCAGCACGAACCACGGAACCGCCACCAGGGCGATCATCAGGCTGAAATAGACCATCGCGTAGCTGACGAGCAAGGCAAAGAACGGCGTGCGATCTGTCTGTTGCTCTGCTGCGGTATCCATGATCCTCCGGAGGCGGTTGACCCTGGGCCGAACCCACCACAGTCGACCCGGGTTCAGACTACCACGCAGATCGCGTTCATGGGTCAGTCTTCAGGGTTCAGGATCTTCCGAACAGCAAGCTGACCGGCCTGGTAGAGCGCCTCAATGCGTTCCGGCGGGAGATCGAACTCGGTAGTGCCGACGCCGAGTGTTGGAATTGCCACACTCCGGGCGATCTCGCCGGCATCGAGGTAGCGCCGATCGTGCGCTTCCATCAGCGTTCTGGCCATGCTCTCCACGTAATCGACAAGCTGCCCGAAGCGGGTGCGAGCCAGTGCCGGAACGGGCAGGAGACTGACCAGGCTGGTGTCTGGCTGATCTTCGACCAGACGCAGACCGATGACATCGGCTTCAGGTTCGGACTGGCCATCGAAGATCCAGAGAGGGAAGTTGGAGAGCATGCCGCCATCGACCAGGAGATGCTCGGCGTTGTCTGCCGCGCTGGTCAGGCGGACCGGCTCGTAGACGATCGGGATACTGGAGCTCATGCGCAGTGCCAGGGCAACGTTCAGGTCATCGGGTTCGATACCGAAGAGCGGGGCGTCTCGCGGAAACAGGAGAATTCGCCGGGCTGTGATGTCGGAGACGACAACCTGCAGTGGATCATACGGATTGCCATCCCGCAGATCGCCGAACGTCTGGACACCGCGGTCTGAGAGCAGTTCGGTGAGTCGTTCGATCAGGCGATCGCCGGGATGCAGGCCCATTTGGAGGAAGACGGCCAGTGGCTTGCCGATCGCCGGGAGACTGGCATACCAGCGGGTATCCAGAAGCTCGGGGAATGGCTCGGTCTCGATAATCTCCCGGAGCTCGGTCGGGGAGTAACCGCTGGCGGTCAGCCCGGCCACCACGGCCCCACCCGATGCCCCGGCAATGCGACGGACCTCGACATTCTGCCGCTCGAGCTCATCCATACCGCCGACGAGGCCGATCGCTTTGATGCCGCCGCCCTGCAGGACGAGATCGATCGGTCCAGACGATGATCGCATCAATACCATCAGGGCCGTCCTTTCGGTATTGGGCTGTGGGAGGTTCGTCAGTATTCTGGTCTGTCGGAGATGTTCAGGGTAGGTCGATAGCCAACGGCAGGATGAACCCGGCGCTTCTGCATGAGCACGCCGTGCCGATTCCGGCCGTAATAATCGCGCAGATCACCGGCAGATTGATATCCATGACGGCGATAGAGCGCCTGTGCGGCGAGGTTTTTGTCTTCGACCATGAGGGTCATATTGTCGTGATCGAGGATTCGCTCGATGGTGCAGAGCATGGAGGATCCGAGGCCGATGCGCCGGTAGTCTGGATCGACACAGATGTTCAGCACGCGTGCCTGGTGCTTCTGAGTATCGCCGATCACACAGCCGACGATGTCGTCGTTGCGACGGGCGATCAGCACTTTTGATCGGGGCCAGAGATGAAAGACAAGGAGTGTTACCAGCCCGTAGGACTGGTCGCCTTCGAAGCAGCGACGCTGGAGATTTCGCAATCCCATGAGATCGCCGGTGCTGGCGGGTGTGATGACGATTTTGTCCTGCGCTCGGGCAGGCACGGCATTCGGCGATATCGTGCGCGACGGCCGGTTGATCGTGGCCACTGAGTCCTGAACCTCCACGTCATCGACAAGCTCCAGTGAATGTGCCCGATTATACCCGGATTTCGGAATCGTGCAGCGCCGCAGCGCCAAGGCGCCGCAGTAGCACCCGGTGACGTTCCTCGTTGCCGGGGTGCCACTCGAACACGGCACGTTCGAAGTACTGCACCGTCATGCCGTCCTCCTCGATCTCGTCGGTGAGCGGATAGCCGAAGATCATCAGGCCGCCCCGGTTCCGCCAGTAGTCCCAAAAGGCCCCACCAACGAAACACTCAGTTTCTGCAAAGTACATTCCTTCAGTTGCCATCTTCGCCTCATCTCGATAGGGGAGTACAAATTCGTCCATCAGCG
This sequence comes from Thermomicrobiaceae bacterium, assembly GCA_007124395.1. Lineage (GTDB taxonomy): Bacteria > Chloroflexota > Chloroflexia > Thermomicrobiales > Thermomicrobiaceae > SLMJ01. The sequence continues at coordinate 7,478 of SLFF01000267.1, forward strand.
TGCCCGGGCAAGAGGTCCAGTCCACTTCCTGATGCCCGATCACCGCAGTCGTCCGGAAATCGTCATCGGTCCGCATCGTATCCACCAACCGGTACAGCGCCCCCAGTTGTTCCACCGTCGCTTTCTGCCTGCCGCCCAGGATGACCAGCACGCTCCAGTACGTCCGGTTTTCGGGCCACGAGCCGCAATGCCACAGCACGTCGTACTTGTGGCGCGTCCGGTAGATCGTGCCCTGGCGACCGACGACGAAGTGGTACATGATCCCGTCGCCGAGAATCGGCCGGCCGGAGCCAGGGTGGGCAGACCAGTCCCGGTTCAAATGGTGCTGGTTCACCATCTCGATGTACTCGCGTTCATCCACGCCCCAGGCAACTTCCGGCCCGTTGTAGTGGATGACCACACCATGCCGGTTCGCCAGCCACTTTTCGCCAGCGCCGCCCTTTTGGGTCGGCAGGTCGCCGAACAGATCAACGTCATACATCACACTTCCACCAATCCAAGCCGCACGGTTGTCGTTGTGTCGTCCGCCCGGCCGACGTGTTCGGTTATCGTTGCTACACGCACGGTGTACTCCTCGCCGTCGATGTCGGTGAAGGGAACCACCCGGTCATGCCAGGCATCCCACAGGTCGGCCGCCTGATCCCGGCCCGGCCGCATACGTGCGCCGTTGCCGTCCACCCGGGTATCACTGCAGGTGATCTCCATCTCCCAGCGCAGACGCCGCGTGGGCAGGTCCAGTGTTTCGTGCTCGGCCCATACCCCGGTGAGCACCGGTGCCCACTCATCTACGCCAGACAGGGTGATCCGGACTTGCAGGTAGCGCGACACCGTCGCGGAGGTCGGTGCGCCGGTGAGTTCGAACACCTTATCGGCCGTGCCGATCTCGCCACTGGCGATCTCGTGCCAGTTCTCGCCGCCATCGAAGGAGGCCTCGAGGTCGATGTCGACGGTCCCGGCCCCGGTCCGGTCGTCCGGCCAGGCAAATGAGGCCCCGATCTCCCGCCAGACTCTGTCGAGATCCCGTTCTCCACCGTCCAGTAGCGAACTGGTCAGTACCATTTCGTCCCGGTAGCCCGGCGCGTTCGGCCGATCGTAGAACTGCCAGTGTGTCGTCAGGTTGTCCACGGCCGCACGCCCAGCAAAGAGGTCGGCGTTGTCCACGGTGCCGTACAGCGCCACCGGCCAGGCAAACAGGCTCTGGCTGCTCTCTTC
>SLFF01000039.1 GCA_007124395.1 Thermomicrobiaceae bacterium
ATCGATCAGACATCACGGAGACCGCCCGCCTCACAAAGATCGAACTGGAGCGATATCGCGAACCGAGCGGACGAGTTGGTGGATGGCTGCCAATGGGTGCCGTCTCGGGCTTCGTGGCTACCGGGATCATGACCGCTGTGGTTCTCATTGGCTATGGCTTTGCCGCACTGGCGGGGAGCACCGCGTCTGGCGCCAACCAGTTTCAGGTCTGGATGGCCGGACTGGTGAATAACACCGTCACGGAGATCGCCACCGTAAACCTGGCGATGGCGATCGGTATTCATCTAGTTGCCGGTATCGTCTGGGCGATCGTTTACGCCGCCGTATTCGAACCGCGTCTACCCGGCGGCGGGTTCCAGCGTGGGATGATCTTCGCGATGGTCCCGTTCATCCTGTCGATATCGATCTTCTTCCCGCTGATCGGCGCAGGAATCTTTGGCACAGGCATCGAAGCTGGCCCACTGCCAGTACTTGGAAATCTGATCCTTCACCTTATCTATGGTGCCGCGCTCGGTAAGGTCTTTGCCTCCAACGCGGTCTGGGCAGAGCCGGTCCGCGACGTCAGCGCCAAGAATGTCAACGTGCTGGAAGTCGCGCACCGGGGTATGGCAATCGGACTGGTGCCAGGAGCGATCCTGGGCTTGATTGCGTCAATTGTTTTCACCACCGCGTTTACGGCAGAAACGGACCTGTTGATGGCCGGCGTTCTCGGTGCGGTTGTTGGCAGCGCAGTCGGGGTCTGGATTGGTTCACTGGCCGGCTTGAACCCGGACCTCGCTGACGAAGGTTCGGACTAGTCTATTCCGTTCGCTCGTGTGGATGAATGCGGAGGGCGTTTGCGATGTCATCGCTCGTAATCGCTCCTTCGCGAAGAATCTCGAACTCTTCACGCTGAGGAATCAGCTTCACCACGGTCGAAGGGACACCCCCCGGCGAGACTCCTCCATCGAGAACCAGATCGACACGATCACCGATCGATTCCGCCGCCGCCGTTCCGGTGCGGGTCTCACCTTCACCGGAACGGTTCGCACTCGTCGTTGCCAGCGCTCCCCCGCTTCGCTCGATCAACTCCAGCGCTATCGGATGATCCGGCATACGAACGCCAACACCGCCTGTATCGCGGACGATCTCTTCCGGCAACCACTCAGCCGCAGGGAGAACGATCGTCAGCGGCCCGGGCCAGAATTGCGACATGAGTTGCCGGGCAACGTCAGATGTCTCGCTGGCGAGCCGGATCGCCGACTCAGGGCTCGACACCAGCACCGGAATCGCGCGATCCAGTGGCCGCCCCTTGGCAACATAGAGACGTGCTACCGCGTCAGGCCGATCCACCGAGGCGCCCACTCCGTAGACCGTGTCCGTGGGGAACACCACGAGACCGCCCCGCTCCAGCACCTGAAGCGCCTGCTCGATTGCACCGGCCGTCTCCTGATATGAAATGACGTTGCTCATGCGGAACCCAGTTCGGTCTTGATCTGCTCCGCTAGCGCCGGTCCGATACCGTCCACACGCGACAGGTCATCCACCGATGCTTCGCGGATCTTCTTCACCGAACCAAAGGTCCGCAAGAGCGATTTCTTCCTGGCCGGTCCGAGCCCACGCACCTCGTCCAGCGCCGAGCGGAAACTTGTCTTCTTCCGCTTGCTCCGGTGGAATGTCACCGCAAAGCGATGGGCTTCATCCCTCACCCGCTGCACCAGATAGAGCGATTGCGCATCGCGCGGAAGGATGACCGGATCACTTCTACCCGGCAGGAAAATCTCTTCGTTCTCCTTGGCAAGACCGACCACCGCGACCGAAACGTCGAGCTCGTGAAAAACGGCCAGCGCCGAATTGAGCTGCCCTTTGCCACCGTCGACGATCACCAGATCCGGCAGTTCACGCCACTCCTCGGTCGATTCCAGGTCCTTGGCACGCTTGAAACGACGACGCAGCACCTCCTGCATCATCGCGTAATCGTTCGGCCCCTGGATTCCCTTGATGCTAAACCGGCGGTAGTCGCTCTTCTTCGGTTTGCCATCCTCGAACACCACCATACTGGCCACTGGCGAATCCCCTTGCAGGTTCGAGATGTCGTAGCACTCGATCCGCCGTGGCGTCTTCTCCAATTGCAGTCGGTCACCCAGTTCAGCGAGTGCCATCGTGGTGCGTTGTTCGTCGTTCAACCATCGAACACTTTCATCTTTCAGGTTCTCGTCGGCAGACTTCGCTACCATGTCGACAAGCTGCCGGCGGGTTCCGCGTCTTGGCACAGTGAGCTTTACTGGACCTCCCCGACGCTCAGCCAACCAGCCGCTGACGATATCTGCGTCATCGATCGGATGCTGCAGCACCAGTTCTCTGGGTACCAGCGCCGCTTCGTTGTAGAACTGAGTGACGAATGAGCCGAGAATATGCGACGGCGCATCGTCGATCCGGGCGCCCGTCATCAGAAAGTGCTCGGAGCCGAGCATCTTGCCTTCCCGGATCGTGGCCACCTGAACACAGGCGTCACCACCCTCACCCTGCGCGACCGCCAGCACATCGAACGTCTCCCGCTTGCTGGAAGTGATCTTCTGCCGTTCCAGAACGTGCTCGATCGCCTTGATCTCATCCCGAAGATTGGCTGCCTGTTCGAAATCGAGCGCCTCGGCGGCTCGTTCCATCTGCTCGCGAAGTTCCGGCAGAAACTCGTCTGACCGACCTTCCAGAAACATCTGGACCTTCTGAATAACCTGCCCGTACTCATCCTGATCGGCCGCTCCGATGCAGGGTCCGTTGCACCGACCAATGTGGTAGTAGAGACAGGGGCGTTCAGATTTGCCGGTAATCTCGATATCGCACAGTCGATAGGGGAAGAGCTTGTTGAGCGATTCGAGCGTCCGATTTACTCTTGCGGCGCTGGTAAAGGGCCCGAAATAGCGACTACCGTCGTTGACGACTCGCCTGGTGCTGATTACGCGAGGGAACGGTTCCGCCGTAATCCGGATGAACGGGTAGCTCTTATCATCCCGCAACATCACGTTGTACTTGGGCTGGTATCGCTTGATCAACTCGTTTTCGAGGATCAGCGCCTCACTGGCGGTATCGGTTCGAATGACCTCGAAATCGGAGATGTGGTTGACCAGATCCCTGGTCTTGTGATCCATCCCCTTGCGGCTGCCGAAATATGAACGCACACGATTGCGCAACGAGGCAGCCTTGCCAACGTAGATCACTCCACCGTGCTGATTTTTCATGAGATAGACGCCCGGCTCGGTTCCGAGCGCGGCCAGACGCTGCTCCCGCAGTTGCTCGTCCATACATCGATTCTAGCAAACCTCGAGCACCACGATTATCCGCAGAAGGCGAGAGCAGCGTCAGCCCAGCTATCGATCAGAAGGACGAAACCTCGATCTCTTTCTGTGTGATGAACTCGAGAAGCACGGGCGTCCCCTGCTGAGTCTGTTCAATTCCTCGCTTGATCGCCGGAATAATCTCGGATGGCTGGGTGACGCGTTCACCGTAACCGCCTAGCGCGGTGGCGAAATCCGCGTAGTTCCCGCTGATATCCGTACTGCGATACTTCTCCGTTGCTACCTTCATAATCGGCAACTCGATCGCCATCGAGAAGTTGTTCAGCAGGATCGACATGATCGGAATTCGCTCACGGACCGCGGTCTCGAAGTCCATCCCCGTGAACCCGATCGCCGCATCGCCCCAGACATTGATGCAGAGCTTGTCCGGCGCAACGAGTTTGGCCCCCATAGCCAGTCCCAGCCCGTAGCCCAGCTGAGTCGTCTTGCCCCAGCCGAGGTAGGTCAGCGGCTCGGTAGTCTGCCAGAACGGGGAGAGCTGATCTCGTGGGCTACCGGCATCGTGCGTGATCACCGTGTTGGCAACGTCAACCGTATGGAGCAAGTCCCAGATCACACGATATGGTGAGAGCGGCGCTTCATCGGATGTCAGCTTGGGCATCCACTGGTTCAGCCAGGACTGGCGAAGTTCGGCAATCTCTGCAGCAACCCCGTCGGCCCGACCGCGTGTCTTGCCACCGAGGAGCCCACTGACGGATTCGATGAGCGCTTCAAGCACCAGCGCGGCATCGCCGATCAAGGCATGGTCGGCCACGATGTACTGGTTCAGATCAGCAGAATCGGCCGTTGCGTGAATCATCGACTTGCCAGCAGGAAAGCTGATTCCGTAGTTTGTGGTGGCGAAGCTACAGCCGATCCCGAAGATCACGTCCGATTTCTGCAGGAATTCGTGGACCGGTTTCGGCATCGATTTCCCACCTGAGCCCAACGACAGCGGATGGGTTTCCGGAAACGCGCTCTTGCCTTGCAGGCTGGTGGTCACCGGTGCTTCCAGCAGTTCGGCGAGTTGACGCAGCTGCGTCCAGGCCTTCGCATAGTGCACGCCCTGCCCAGCGTAGATAACCGGCCGCTCCGCGTTGACCAGCGCCTGGGCCACCTCGGCGACCGCCGCTGGATCCGGGCCGCTACGATACCGTCTGGCGGGGATGTAATCGACCGGATCATCCACCTCGGCATCCAGCAGGTCAACCGGAAGCTCCACCAGCACCGGGCGAGGTCGACCGTTCCGCACGCTGCTGAATGCACGACGCATTGCCGGAACCGCCTGCTCGGCATGGCTCAGCTTCTCGGCAGATTTCGTGATGTGTCGATAATTCAGCGATGAATCGAAGTGAGGCGGCACACTGGCGACGTTGCGAGGATAACCGCCGGGGAGGACCACGATCGGCGAAGAGTCGCCATACGCCTGAGCAACTCCGCCGAAGGAGTTCTCGGTTCCCGGGCCGTGCTGCATAGTGAAGACCCCGATGCGATCGCCAGACGTCATCCGGCTGACCGCATCAGCCATGTGGATACCGGTGCGTTCCTGCCGCACGATGATCGTGCGAATATCTTCTTCGGCGCTTGCCTCGATGACGTGGTTGACCGGGTACCCGATCAGGAACTCCGTGCCCTCTGCCTTGAGGATACGCGCGATTGCTCGTTTGACATCCATTGTCAACTCGCCCTTCCCGTTCTGATGAATCACCGCGCAGTGATCTCCGAATAGAGTGCGGTGACCTAAACGACCAGGTGGTCAACGCCTGCGCGGTCCGATCTCGTTCAGTTTCCCGTGTGGCTCCAGAATAGCACAGGATTGACCCGTCAGAAGTGGGGATGCTTTGTACAAGAAAACACGGCGGCCGAACGGCCGCCGTGTCTCTGCGATTCCTCTTGAATGTGCAGTCAGGCGCGGGCTAGAAAATTCAGGCTAGTTCATCCAGCCATCGACGATATCCTGGCCACCATCTTCGAGCCACTGGCGAGCGTAGTCCATCTGCTCACCATCTTCGGCCTGCACGGTGACGTAGTCCATGAGCTCGCCGATTTCTTCGGCTTCCATGTAGAAGTTGCCCATCAGCTCGGCGACTTCCGGATACTCGTCACTGAAGCCAGCCCAGGCGACGGACTCGAGGCCATCAGCCTCGCCCCAGGCGCCTTCCGGGTCTTCCAGGTTGTGGACTTCCCACTCGGCATAGGCCCAGTGCGGCTCCCAGAGGGTCACGACGATTGGCTCTTCAGCATCGTACGCGCTGCTCCACTCGGTGAGCATGGCTGCGGTGCTGCTCTCCAGCAGTGTCCAGTCTTCCAGTCCATACGTCGGCATGACTTCTTCCATAGCGATTTCCATCATGCCAGCGCCCGGCTCGATACCGGTGATCGTGGAGTCAAACAGATCGGCGTTATCGGCCAGATCTGCCAGCGAGGTGATTCCGTGCTCGTCCGCGACGTGCTGTGGGACGGACAGTGCCAGAACCGCATCTTCGTACCAGACATTCAGCGATTCAAGATCATCGCCGAAGTTGTCCCAGTAGCTTTCGTGAGTCAGCGGGAGCCAGGCAGCGATATAGATGTCGATGTCCTGCGAAGCAACACCCTGATACAGGATGCCAGCCTCAGCGATTGGCTCCATGTTCACGGTCATACCGTGATCTTCGAGGATTGCTGCCCAGAGATAGCTTGCTGCAACGCCTTCGTCCCAGCCTTCGATATAGCCAAAGGTAATTTCGCCCTCGAGCTGGGGAGCGTCTGCGACAGCGTCATCATCTTCAACCGCATCGTCCTCGTCGTCCATCACGGCGTCGTCTTCGTCATCAACTACGGCGTCGTCGTCTTCGACCATTTCGTCGTCATCTTCGACAACGGCGTCATCATCTTCTGGTTCATCGATGACGGCGTCATCGGTCGCGTCGTCATCAACGACGTCGGTCGCGACATCATCAGCAACATCATCGGTTGCGTCGTCATCGCCATTACAGGCCGCAACGACCGGCAGAAAAAGTGCAATTGCTGCAATCGTCAGCAACACACGCTTCGAAAACAAACTCACATTACCTCCTCGTTCGGCAAAATAGCCTCGCGCCTTTACAGGAAACTCTATCATCTTCCTGCTTTGCGTGTCCTCGCACATCCACGGTCTCACGACACACAGTTTCTCTACGCAAGTCCCGTTCCTGCTATGACGGTGGTTGACCACGAGTACTGAGTGCTTCAGACACGCGATCAAGGAAGATAGCCAGGATCACCACTGAAATACCACTCTCGGCACCGAGGCCGATGTTGACCGTGGAGACCGACCGGACCACCTGGGAACCCAGACCGCCGGCGCCGGCCATTCCGGCAATAACCACCATCGAAAGAGCGAGCATAATGACCTGATTGATTCCAGCCATAATTGTCGGCAGCGCCAATGGAAACTGCACGCGGAACAGGATCTGGTTAGGCGTTGCACCGAAGGCGTGCGCTGCTTCAACGACCTCCGCGTCAACCTGTCTGATCCCGAGATTCGTCAACCGGACAGCTGGAGGCATCGCGAATACCAGCGTTGCAACAGCGCCAGGCACCGTCCCGATTCCGAAGAACATGATCGCCGGAAGCAGGTAGATAAACACCGGCAACGTCTGCATGAAGTCGAGTATTGGCCGGACGATCGCGTGCACCAGCGCGTTTCTCGCAGCCAGGATTCCGACCGGCACACCGATCGCAACGGCAAAGAGTGTGGCAATCAGGACCAATGCCAGTGTATCCATCGTTGCTTGCCACATACCGACACTGTCGATCAGCAAGAACGCAAGCAGCGTATACAGCGCGAACGGAGCACCACGGAGCCAGAATGCCAGGAGAATGAATACCGCTATTGTGATCAGTGATGGAGGGAAGTTAAACGCCCATTGAAGCCCGGAAACGAGCCCGCTGATCGTCCACGTTATCGCATCGAATAAAAAGGCAAGATTATCCCGCAGGAAATCGACGAGATCGGCTACCCATCGCCCCAACGGTATCTCAGGAACCATTCGTACCATCCTCCCCGCTCAATGCTGCCAACAGAGACACGCGGGGAACGATCCCGAGCATTCTGCCATCTTCATTCTCGATCACAATCGGAATAGTGGTCTCGGCCGCAGCAGCGTACAGATCAGCAATCGGCGCATCCGGGGCGGATCGTGGCACGTCAGTATTGATCACCGATTCGATCGATTCGGCGCGCTCCCTGGAGAGTCTGGCCAGATCATCGTCACGAACGACTCCGACGACTTTCCGGTTGCGATCGAGCACCAGACACTCGGAAAGCTGCGCGTCCTTCATCTTGCGAAGTGCAACAGTTGGTCCGTCCGCTACGCTTACCGTCTCTCGAGGATTACGCATCACCGATGACGCGATGATCACTCTCGTCCGGTCCACGTCTTCGATGAACGATGCAACGTAGTCGTCCGCCGGGTTGGTAAGGATGTCTTCTGCGGTACCGATCTGGACGATCGCACCATCACGCATGACCGCGATGTGGTCACCGAGTTTCATCGCTTCATTCAGATCGTGCGTGATGAAGACAATCGTCTTCTTCAGTTCACTCTGAAGTCCCAGCAACTGATCCTGCATTTCACGCCGGATAAGCGGATCCAGTGCGCTGAACGCTTCGTCCATCAGCATGATGTCTGAATCGACTGCCAGCGCTCGCGCCAGGCCGACCCGCTGCTGCATACCGCCGGAGAGCTCACCGGGATAATTGTTGTCCCAGCCTTCGAGCCCCACACGCTTGAGAGACTCGGAGCCACGCTCGATCCGCTCTGCTTCAGGTACTCGATGCACCTCGAGTCCGTAGGATGCGTTCTCGACCACCGTCCGATGAGGGAACAGCGCGAAACGCTGAAATACCATGCTCATTTTACGGGAGCGCAAAGCTCGAAGCTGTTCAGGATTCATCTTCGTGATATCTTCGCCGTCGATCTCCACCGTGCCATAGGTTGGTTCGATCAGACGATTGAGCAACCTGACAACCGTGGACTTGCCGGAGCCCGACAGTCCCATGATGACGAAGATCTCACCCTCTTCAACATTGAAAGAGGCGTTGTTCACCCCGACTACCTGTCCGGTCTTGTCCTGAATCTCGGCCTTGGATGCCCCTTCTTTGAGCATCTTTAGCGCAGTATCCGGGTCATCTCCGAAAATCTTGTAGACGCTGTCTACGCGAATCTTGCTCATCCCACCTCCACTTCCGATAACGTTCGTCGCCACTGCCGACAACAAGGACTGGCCACGTGTGAAACACTAACCAGTCGTTCCCTGGAACACGAATGAAGCACCCGGATATCCCAGAACGGGCCGGACTAA
>SLFF01000499.1 GCA_007124395.1 Thermomicrobiaceae bacterium
CGCGCTGGCGATGTGGTCACTGGATCGTAATCACCAGTATTTGACCTGCGCGGCCTCAGTTGGACTCACACCCGGGTACATCGAGGCCGCGGAGCAAAGGAGCCCGCAAATCCTCGGCATCTACGAGGAGATCCCCAAGGAATTGACCACTCACTGGTTGACCGGTGATGAACGAAGTGACAGGTTCCGGATCGTTGCAGCGGATGCGGCGCAGGAACTGGGAATCAAGCGTATCGCCTGGTTGCCGGTGCGTGACTCTCAGCGGCTCTATGGGCATCTGAGTTTCTATTTCATGAGTGAAACGACGTTCGAAAGCTATGATCTGGTGCTGGCGGATGCCTTTGCCTCGATTGTCGCCGCAGCGTTGGGAACATTCTGGCTGCAGGCGGAGATCCGGCGTACCAACCGGCTTTACCGCGAGCACGTCGAATCGTCTCCCGACGGGGTGGTTGTCTGCCATACCGATGGCACCGTAGAGCGGACCAACCCCGCAGTGGAAACGATCACCGGTCGGGATCAGTACGAGTTGATCGGGCAGTCGTTGTTCGACTGGTTTCCGAATAATGGCGAACTTCCATGGGATTCGTGGGTGTCAAACGTCACGGATGAGCCACCGGAGCCGGTGGAATTGTGGCTGAACCGCAAGAACGGTGAGCGACGCCGTATCTCTTGCTACGCCAGGCCAGTCTCGTTTCCTGACCTCCGGCGATTGAACGAAACAGAGCACCGGGTGCAGGTGGTGATGCATGACATCACCACCTCGGCACGACGCTTGATCGAACTTGAACTGTTTCACGATCTCACCCGCCTCATCTCAGACCGTGGATCATTAGAAGAGGCCTATCAGCTGGTCGTTTCTCGCCTGCACGACTATCTGAACTACCGGGTGGTTTCCATCTGCGAGGTTGCGGACGGTGGACGTCTCCGGATCCAGGCGTACCGGACGAATTTGCAGTCGGTGATGGTGCCGCCATTGCTCGATTTGACGATGGGCCTGTGCGGTCAAGCCGTGAGAGAGAACCGATCGGTGCTGTTTCGGGATGTCAACGACAGCCCCCACTATTTTCCGATCGACGATGATGTTTCGTCGGAGTTGGTCGCCATTATCCGGGCCGCTGGAGAGCCAATTGGCTTGATCGACATACAGTCAGATGCATCGCAGCCACTCGACGAGGATGATCTTCAGCTGGCCGACAGCATTGCGGCGCATCTCGGGCTACTGATCGAGCAGGTAACGATTCAGGAGCGACTGGAGCGCCAGGCACTTACTGATCCGCTGACCGGCATGGCCAATCGACGCGCATTCATGCGGCACCTTCAGATGCTGGTTTCCGATACCGGCGGATCGTCCGCTGCACTGCTCCTCGTCGAACTCGATCGCTTCAAGAGCGTGAATGACCAGTACGGTCACCTCTTTGGCGATGAGATGCTGAAACAGTTGGCCGGTCGCCTTCGAACAGTGCTACGAGACCGCGACGTGCTAGCCCGTTATGGTGGAGACGAGATTGCAATGATTTTTCACGACGTCAATACCTACCAGGCGGTCGAGATTGCTGAACGTCTCCGCTGCAGCGTCGCAGATGATGAGTTTGAGTGTGATGGTCAGATCGCGAGCCTGACGGTTTCGATCGGAGTCGCGTTGTTCCCGTACCACGGCGCAACCCCCGACGAGCTCATCGCCGAAGCTGATCGTGCCATGTACGCCGCGAAGCTGAACGGGCGAAACAGCGTCAATTGGGACATGCCACTGTCTGATTAGTCAAGAAGGAAGAGGCCGTTGTCCGGATCTTCACGTTGTTCCATCTGATGCTATCTAGATCATGACTGAGATTTCTGCATATTATCGGCCGATCCTGATAGTTTGCTGCGAGGCCGAGTCCCGGGATCTGGCCACTCTTTTTCGGGCGGAGGGTCAGCACGTGATGTTGTCCATTCCGGACGAGGTTGAGCATTCTCTGCCCACGTTGAAACCGGGAATCGTACTGGTCGTTGGAAATCCCGAGCAGAGGTCCGGGTTGCGACCTTTCTCGATTCGGTCGCTGCTTGAATCGGACACCTTGCTCGTTGGCGTGAATGGCCTGGATGGCGACACAACATACCTGGCGAGTGACCTCACAATCGACGCACCAGTCACCCAACTCGATGTTCGGAGAATCCTTGCTATCGCCCAGACGATTCAGGATGAATCCCGGGCTCGATCGCACCAGACGCGCCGCCGGATGACAGCCCTTCACGCGCTGGCGCTTCGAGCGGGGAACCCGGCTGAGGGTCCTGAACGGATCGAGGCGCTCTTGGCTGACGGGTGCGCGGTCTTCAATGCATCAGCCGCGGGGCTCTGGCTCGTCGATTCTGCCCGCTCCACGCTTAAGTACGCGACGTCCTGGGGATTGATCGATCAGCCACGATCTCCTGAATCACTCTCGCCGGAACAAATCATTGACGAAACGGTGCGACGTGACCTCCATGCGGTTGAGCTCTGCATCGTTGGCCCTGATTCCGGCATCCGAAACGGTCTGGAGAGTGCGACGTGGCGCTGGGTGCCGATTGTCGGCGAAGATCTGCTCATCGGCTATATCAGCCTCGCATTCCGGAGTCCGGAAGTTGCTGATGTCGATCCGCTTTCCCTTGATGCATTCGCTTCGGTTATTGATATCGCGGTCGAGTCCAGTCTGGTGCGCTCGCTGGCCAGAGAGTCTGAGCTGCTGTTCCGCAAACTGGTTGACTCTTCCCCGAAGGCACTGCTCCTGGTAGATCAAGATGGTGTGATCGCGCAAGCCAGTCGCGCTGCCACCGTAATCTCCGGGCGTGCCCCGACGGAACTCTCCAGGGGGACGGTGTCTGACCTGCTGGTCGACCCCGAGGCGATTCCATGGTCGGAATGGCGCAGCCTGGCACCAGGAGAGACGTTACCGGCTGAATATGTCTGGCTCGTCCGGCCCGACGGTTCTCGCCGTCTGGTGCAGCTGTCGGTACGGGGAGTCGAACGCGTCATTCCGGAGTCACCAACTGGTTCGATGCAAGCAGCACTTCACCTGGCTATGGAGGACATCACCGATTCATCGCGTCGGATTCTCGAACTTGAACTGATGCATGACCTCACCAGAATGGTCAGTGAGCGCCACCCGCTGGAAGACGTCTATGAGCTCGTCTCCTCACGCCTGTATGAGTTTCACAATTACCGGCTCGTGACAATTGGTGCCCTTAATCACGAGCTAACGGAGATCCATGCCTATCGAAACTACCTGACCGAGCGAACGATTCCGCTGGCGTTCGACGTTCGGGTCGGTCTGTGCGGGCAGGCGATCAGAGAAGATCGCTCGATTCTTGCAGAGAATGTCTCGGATTGGGACGCCTACATGGAGATCGATAGCGATGTGCGATCGGAGGCGATCGCCTTGATCCGAAGAAATGGGAGGCCGGTTGGGTTGATCGATATTCAGTCGGACTCCACTCAACAGCTTGGCCCGCAGGATCTGAAGCTCATTGAAAGCATCGCGACACATATCGGCTTCCTCATGGAACGGCTGAATGTCAGCGATCGGCTGGCGCATCTGGCACGAACTGATGGACTCACCGGAGTCGGCAACCGGCGGGCGTTGCTGAAGAAACTGGAATCGATGATTGAGGCCGGACGTGAGCACGAGTTCGCGATTCTGTTCATCGAGCTCGATCGATTCAAGGGAGTGAACGATCGGTTGGGGCATCTCTTTGGGGACGAGGTGCTGAAACAGGTATCCGGCCGGATCAAGAATGCCTTGCGACAGGATGCACTGATTGCCCGGTATGGTGGAGACGAGATCGCTGCCGTGATTCCGGGGCTGAATCGCGCTGAAGCCTTGTTAGTCGCCGAGCGAATCCGGAGTGCGATTACCGGACGCTCGTTCAACTATCAGGATCAGTCTGCAACCCTGACTGTTTCAATCGGCGTAGCCATGTACCCAGATCATGGCCGCACCACAGATGACATCCTGGGTGCGGCCGATAGGGCGATGTACGCCGCCAAGCACATGGGGCGAAATACGGTATACATCGCCCATATCTGAACTCGGTGAGATTATCCGAGGATGGTTATATCCCGGGACACATGATTGAAGCGTTCACCTCCCGTTTCGGTGACGCCTACCGAGTCCTCGATGCGGATACCCCACTTGCCTGGAATGTAAATCCCGGGCTCATCGGAGACGACCATTCCCGCCTGAAGTGGCTCGGTGTTACCTTCCACCAGATATGGATCCTCATGGCCAGTCATACCGATACCGTGACCAACCCGGTGGATGAAGTAGTCGCCGTAGCCACGGTCGGTGATGACCTTGCGGGCTGCGCGATCGACGTCCTGACAGGCGACACCCGGGGCGATCGCTTCGAACGCCGCCTGCTGCGCCTCCAGAACGATCTCGTAAGCGGTCGTGAAGTCATCGTCCGGCACGTGGCCAGCCACTGGAGTGCGGGTGACATCGGAAAAGTAGCCCTCGTGGATACCGCCGAAGTCCATCACGATCGGGTCGCCAGCTTCAATGCGGCGTTCCGCAGTGTGATGATGTGGCGATGACCCGTTCGGCCCACTGGCGACGATACAGAACGCAACGTCAGGCATCCCGTGGTCTGCCAGCGCGCCTTTGAGGTCTTCGGCAACTTCGGCTTCTGTGCGTCCGATCACTTTCACCCGATTGCTGAAATCGGCCCAGGCATCATCAGTTCTCCGGGATGCTTCTTTCAGCAGGTCGAGTTCGAAGGGATCTTTGACTGAACGTAGCTGCTTTAGCACGCTTACCCCACGATGGTACGAGCGATTCGGCAACTTGTGCTGCAACTGGACCAGGAATCCACCCCAGATCTGATCGTTGATTGCGATTGCCTCACCGCCGGTTACCCGGATGCGCTCGGCAACACGGTCGATCGGATTCTCGGTTTCTTCCCAGACTTCGAAGGCGAAATCGTTCTCCAGTTCGGCGACCAGTGGGGCCTCGAGACGAGGAACGACGACGGTCGGTTCACCTTCATGCGGAATCAGCAGTGCTGTGAGCCGCTCACTGGTTCGCGTTGGGTGACCGGTGAAGTAGGTAAAGTCAGACGATGGTCCGATGAAGAGCATATCCAGCCCTTCGTCACGCATCAACTCTCTGGCACGGGCGATTCTCTTCTGGAACACGTCTTTCGAAATGGCCATTCACGTTCCCTTTCTGCTCTGATGTGCGGAAAATGCAGTCCATCTGTACACCCTATCAATCGCAAACAAGTTGATCGACGTCAAGCCATGACGTCGGCTCATCATCCGGAATTCCAACCCTGATGGTGTGAACAATGACTCCGAAATCACCGACCACCACGGCGAATCCGTAGGCACGAGGCTCGATATCCTCGTCGAGTGTGGCATCGATGACGGCCCGTCTGGACTGGTTAGGATCGATCTCGAGAAACACCTGATTGAACTCCTGTACCACGCTGTTTTCATCGATGAGCCTGGCGCAGACGTCCAGTTCGGTTCGCTCTTCTCTGCGATTCTCGACGTCCACCACGAACTCGGCCGCTTTCCCGGCAATATGACCACGCTCGTACCCGCTTACCTCGACCCAGATGCGTCCGTCGCCAACGTCCCAGACGGACTGATCATTGAACGGACTCCAGAGTTCTGCGGTGTCGTCATCGTTGCCGATCGAGCCACAGCCGGACAGGATGGTGGCGAGGATCAAGGTGATGGTTAGCCTTCGAACGGAAAGGAGATGCATGCGGGTAAAGACTTTCGAATTGCAACAGAGATTGAACATCCACCGATGCGAAGTATGACACGCTCAACGCAAATGTCGTTCAATTGGTTCCCCTTGCCTGGGCTAATTGTTGCCCAGGGTTGGTCGATTGGCGCTATATCGGTTAGGCTGGAGTGTTGGGAACTGCTGAAGAGCAGGGCAGGATGAACGAGAGACCTGGATTTGTGGAAGGGGTCGCACAATGACCACTGCGCATGTGGTGGACTTGACGCAGCCAATGGATGGAGCGATCCCGATGTGTTCCGGGTTGCCCGGGATGGAGCTTTCGACCGTCATCGACCGCAAGCAATCCCGAGAGCTCTACTCCGGAAACACCGAGTTCCTTATTCAGCGATACGCGATGACGGGGAACACTGGAACCTGTATCGACGCTCCGTACCTGCGTTATGCCGATGGCCGGGATCTCGCCCACGTTTCGCTCATGACAACGGTGGCTGTCCCGGCTGTGAGAATCGATGCGCGTGACGCGACGACGAGCGGGCGACGAACGATCGACGAGTCGTACTTGAGTGGAACCGATATTCGTGGCCGAGCGGTGCTCTTCTGGACTGGATGGGACGAATACTGGAGCCAGCCCGATCGCTATCTTGAACCGGCACCATTCATCTGCGGCGACCTGGCGGCACGCCTGGTGGAAGAAGGTGCGTCGCTGGTTGGCATCGATACCAGCAATGTTGACGATATCGAGGATGCCGCGAGACCCGCACACTCGATTCTGCTCCGGAGTGGTATCCCGATTGTCGAGAACCTCCGTGGACTTTCCCAGCTGGATACGGATGAATATCTGTTCCACGCTGCGCCGCTACCGATTCGACGGGGAACAGCGGTTCCAGTTCGGGCGTATGCGGTGATCGCTTAGGCGAGTTCACGCAAAGAGCGTCTTCACTGCCCCGGTATGGTTCGATGCCTGCCGGGGCTTTTTGATTTCACCTCAGCTAGACGAAGATACTGACGATCAGACCGATGATGAATGACAGTAGCCCGATCGCAAGCGGAATCCCCAGTACCAGCCCCATAATGATCCAGCCGAGTTTCTTGTCACGTTCGTGCATGATCTGCTCCGTTCCTCCAGAAACAGATTCTATACCGTAACTCCTGCCATGTACCTCCCAATCATGAACCTCTGTCTGCCCAGTACCTTGTTATGCAAGGTACTGGCTGGTAGACTCTGAACCATGAATGCAAACGGGTTTGGCACACAAGTAAAACGCGGGGTGATCGAGTTCTGTGTCCTGTCGATGCTGAATCGACGAGAGCACTATGGATTCGAGCTCGTGCAGGAACTGAGCCGGGTTGATGGGCTTCTAACTTCGGAGGGAACGATCTACCCGTTGCTCAGCCGGCTTCGCCGTGCCGGGCTCGTATCGCCCGAGTGGCGCGAATCGACCAGCGGCCCGCCCCGAAAATACTACCGGTTGACCCCGGAAGGCGAACACACACTCGACGACTATCGACGACAGTGGACACTAATTCGCGACGCAGTTAACACCCTGGTCAGCGAATGAGCGGAGGTCTCTCCATGAACGCATATGGGCCAGAACAGCACATCAGCGACTATCTCGATCACGTCTCAGCGAAGCTCGGCGACATCCCGGAGCAGGAGCGCTCCGAAATACTAAATGATCTCGAGGCACACATCAGAGATGCGGTCGGAGGTGACGTACTATCTGCCAGCGAAGCCGATGTTCTGAACGCGCTCGAGCGGCTTGGCCACCCGAGCGAAGTCGCCCGGGAAGCACGTGGAGCCCGCGGCCATGATCAGCAGACCCCTGCCCCCGCGAATCCGTATGAGGAAGACCAGCGGAAGACGCCCGGCGCTCTCGAAGTTGGTGCGATTGTGCTGACCGCAATCTTCTGGCCGATCGGACTCTTGCTGGCCTGGATCTCGGATCGCTGGAAGACCCGGGACAAAGTCATTGCCTCGGCGTTTCCGCTGGCCTCGGGGCTCGTTCTCCTCGCGCTCCTCGTCGCGGGTGCAGTGGGATGGAGCACAAGCGGCACATCGGTCTCGGTGGACAGTGTGCAGACTGAATCGAGTTCCTCCGCTCCACAGGATCCGGCACAAACAGAACCCCGATCGCCGGCGGAGATCGGGGAATCGTCTGATGGCTCGGGAGTTGGCAGCCGCTTTCTCGCGGTCCTCGGCTTCTTGCTCGGGGTAATAGCCGGTCCATTTACTGGGGCAGTCTACCTGGCGGTCAAACTCCAACCGAGGGATGCTTCGTCACACTCGGATCAAAAATGGAGTAGTGGGTATCCGGCTCAGACCTGATGCCCACTGCCGCGCATAATTCCCCAACCGGAAACCCTCTGAACCCGCAGGTGCTTCTGTTGCGTGCTCTGAGACAATCCATCAATTGTCTCTGGTCAACTTCATGAAACTCGGGTACTATAATCCGCAAGAAATCGGGGTTCGGAAAACGTCGCGATCGGTAGATCGCTTCTGCAACCTGAATTCCGTTCGTAAGTGGGCAGGAACCGCTCGGTTTCCCGTTAGATCGTTTTCTGATCCGATCAGTGCAAAGGAATACAGTCCATGGGTGATGTTCGAGACGTTTCGGACCGGGTGTCGTTGCTCCCCGGTGGTACTTCCCGACGGAGATTTCTTGCGCTGACGGGTGGCACCGCTGCAATGGTGGCGATGGGATCGCTGCTGGCCGCCTGTGAAGCGGATGACGACGACGTCGCTGCCGTGGATGACGTAGACGCGGACGACGGTGAAGATGTTCCGGCTGATGAA
>SLFF01000250.1 GCA_007124395.1 Thermomicrobiaceae bacterium
AACATTCTTCTGGTGGGACCAACCGGTAGCGGCAAGACGCTGCTGGCGCAGACGATGGCGAAACTGCTCGATGTGCCCTTCTCGATTGCTGATGCAACGGCGTTGACCGAGGCTGGTTACGTCGGGGAGGATGTCGAGAACATCCTGCTCCGCCTGATCCAGTCGGCCGGGGACGTCCAGCGAGCCCAGCACGGGATCATCTACATCGATGAGATCGACAAGATCGCCCGGAAGAGCGACAACCCGTCGATCACCCGTGATGTTTCGGGTGAGGGTGTCCAGCAGGCGCTGCTGAAGATCATCGAGGGTACTGTGGCCAACGTCCCGCCCCAGAGCGGTCGAAAGCATCCGCATCAGGAGTACATTCAGATCGACACCAGCAACATCCTGTTTATCTGCGGTGGTGCGTTTGAAGGGCTCGAGGAAGTTGTCCGCAAACGTGTGGGCAAGAACAACACCTTCGGGTTCAACGCTCATTTCGCCGTGGATGAAGAAGACGGTGAGGATGATGATCGTGTACTGAAGCACGTCAATCATGATGACTTGCTGGAGTATGGACTGATTCCTGAATTCGTCGGCCGGTTGCCTGCGGTGGTCTCTCTGGATCATCTGACCCACGACGATCTGATGCGCATTCTTGTCGAGCCGCGTAACGCAGTTGTCCGGCAGTACAAGAAAATCTTGCAACTCGACGATGTCGAGCTGGTCTTCACCGATGATGCGCTGGAAGCGACCGCGAGCCAGGCTGAGAAGTGGAAGACTGGCGCGCGTGGACTTCGCACCGCGATTGAGGACGCATTGCTCGACGTGATGTACGAGATTCCTTCACTCGAAGGTGTCCAGAAGTGCATCATCGATGCGGACGTGATCAATCGCCGTCGTCAGCCGTTGCTGGTTTCGGCCAATGACGAAGAATTGCCCCGGAACTATCAGGAATCTGCCTGATTCAACTCCGGAATAATAAGAACCGGCTAACGCGCGTGGAAATCTGGTCCACGCGCGTTTCTGTGCTGGTCGGATTGGTCGATCTGACGCACAGAGTGAAGTGGAGCGCCCGTTTGCACCAGCGCAGGGGGACGTCTGGTGGCGGGCTACTCCACGTCAGGGGGTGAGGGGTCGAGCTCGCTAGCTGAGCCAGTGTTGCCCCGTGAACTTGCCGTGGCCACGTCTTGATCATGGAACACCGTGCTGATCCGGATTGTGAGAGGCGGGGTGCATGCTGTTTCTGATCACGGTACGATGACACCGCAACGATGTCGTTTGCGTTCAAAGGCGAGTGAGAATTTACAGGGCAGGGGGCCGAGGCCGTGGCAGGAAAGATAGTGATCAAGGGCGGACTGGTGGCAACAGAGTCCGATCTGTTTCGCGCCGATGTCGTCATCGAGAACGAGCGCGTGGTTGCGCTGACGTCCGACGCATCGGATGTTGATGCTGACGAGGTGATCGACGCAAACGATCATCTGGTTGTCCCCGGTGGGATCGATGCGCATACGCATTTCACTGAGCCTGACCCGAAAGAGATCGAAGGGTTCTACTGCGGCAGCATGGGCGCGGTGGCCGGTGGGATCACCACGGTCGTCGAGATGCCGCAGGCGACGCCGAACTCGAGCGAAGCGGAACACATCGTCGAGAAGATCAGACTGGGTGAGGAGAGATCGCTGGTCGATTTCGCCCTCTGGGGTGCCGCGATCAACCAGGATCTGGAGTCGATCGAAGAGATGATCGATGCGGGCATCGTCGCGGTAAAAGCGTTCATGGCCAGTTCCGATCCCAAGTTCCAACGAATCACCGACGCCAGTATGTACGATGTCTTCGCACTCCTCGCTGATACGGACATCCCGTTCGGGATCCATGCTGAGAACAATGATTTGCTTCAGGATGGCATCCAGACGTTGCAGGAACTCGGGGAGAATGACCCACTGGCGCATGCGGACTCCAGGCCCCCGATTGTCGAAGCCGAAGCGATCAACCGGGTTGTCTTCTTTGCCGAGGAGACTGGCGGCCGGGCCTACATCTGTCACACCAGTACGATCAGTGGTCTGGAGATCGTAAGGAACGCCAAGGAACGGGGGGTCCGCATTGAAGCGGAAACCTGCCCGCAGTATCTTGCACTGGATACCGATGATCTGGTTCGACTCGGTCCATATGGTCGATGCGCACCGGCTATCCGCGATCGCGAAGAGGTCGAAGGGCTCTGGACCTATCTCCAGGATGGAACGATGGACACGATCGCCTCAGACCATTGCGGATACACCATCGAGGAGAAAGAACCGGGCAAGGAGAACATCTGGAACGCGCCGCTCGGGCTCTCCGGCATTCAGACGATGCTGCCGGCGATGCTCGATGAGTTCCTGAACAAGCGTGACCTCGATCCATCGGATTTCGTCCGGATGACGAGCACCAACCCGGCCAAGATCTTCGGATCCTATCCGCGGAAGGGAACGCTTCGCCCGGGTTCAGACGCGGATATTGCGATCTACGACCTGAATGCACCGTGGACGGTGCGAGGCACCGACATGCTCCACAAGAACAAGTGGACACCATTCGAAGGCAAGCAGATCAACGTCCGGGTAGTGCGCACCATGGTGCGGGGCACGACGATGTATGAGTTCAATGGCGAGCACGTTGTCCGTGGTGAAGCCGGTCATGGCCGGTTCATCAATCGCGAGTATGGGGAAGGAGCCTAGAGCGTGACGTTCACACTCAAGAACGGGATGATCTACGACGGAACGGGAGCCTCGCCAGTCCAGGGGAATGTCGTCATCGAGGGGGACAGGATTGTTGCGGTAGGCCCCGACGCTTCAGCGTCCGGCACGGTGATCGACGTTGAGGGACGAGCGGTCGCTCCTGGATTCATCGACATGCACAGCCACTGTGATCTGGTGAACATGTCCGATCCGCAGCTGGCTCCGAAGCTCATGCAGGGCGTTACCCTGGAGTTGCTGGGGCAGGATGGGCTCTCAGAGGCGCCGATCAAGGAGTCCGATGTCCCACTCTGGCGGCGACATCTCTCGGGCCTGAATGGTGACCCGGAGCTGCCCTGGGACTGGCGCACTTTTGGCGAATACCTCGATCGTTGTGAAGGCGCAGCCACTAACGTTGCCGCGATGGTTGGCCACGGCACGGTTCGTCTGCATGCGATGGGGATGGACAATCGGGCGCCGACTGACAAAGAACTCGAGCGGATGGGTCAGCTGGTGAATGAGTCGATTCGCCAGGGAGCTATCGGTTTCTCTACCGGACTGATCTATTCACCGTGTGTCTACAGCGACACCGAGGAGATGATCAGTATCGGGGAGATCGTAGCCAGTCACGGCTCGTTCATGGTGTATCACATGCGTTATGAGGGCGAGGAAATTCTCAAGGGGATGGAAGAAGTCTTCCGGATCGCCCGGGAGAGCGGCGCTGCCTGCCACATCTCGCACTTCAAAGCTCGTGGCAAGCTGGCGTTCGGACTGTCCGAGGATATGATCGGCGCGGTAGAGCAGGCTCGCGGGCAGGGGCTGGACATAACTGCAGATCAGTATCCGTATACAGCAGGTAGCACGATGCTGGCTGCGCTGTTGCCCCCGTGGGCCCACGCAGAGGGGATCGATCAGCTCAATCACTGGCTGCGCGATTCTCGTGTCAAGGACGCGATGCGCCGGGACATGATGGAAGGCCGCGAGGACTGGGAATCGAACGTCATCGCCACCGGGTACGACAACATCCGGATCTCCGGTGTCAAGACTGAAGAGAATGCCTGGTGCGTGGGCAAGTCACTGGAAGAGATCGCCGAACAGTGGGGAATCGAGCCATTCGAGGCGACGATCCGCCTGCTGCTGGATGAAGACCACGAAGTTTCGATGATTCTCTTCGCCATGGATGAGGACGATGTCCGGAATCTGATCGTTCAGCCATGGCTGATGCACTGCTCTGACGGGCTGATGGGTGGAACACCGCATCCTCGCACCTATGGCACCTTCCCCCGTGTGTTGGGGCATTATTCCCGCGATGAAGGTCTGATGCCGCTGGAATCCGCGGTTCACAAGATGACCGGCCTCTCCGCCTGGAGACTGGGGCTGCCGGATCGTGGCGTTCTGAAGGCTGGCAACTTCGCTGATGTGACGGTCTTCGATCCGAACACGGTCATCGATCGGGCTACCTACGACAATCCGACGGTGCATCCAGACGGGATCGAGCAGGTGATCGTCAACGGGGTGCATGCGGTGCGCGATGGGAAGGCAACCGGGGAATTTGCCGGCCGTGTCCTTCGTCGTCAGGATCGGGCGCCAGGAACGCGTTAGCTAGCGGATTGTATGTGCGTCAAGTAGACAGAAGCCCCGACCAGAAATGGTCGGGGCTTTGTTTCGTTTCGGGGCGGGACCGCTAGTCAGGGCGACACGGAGGTCGCCGGTCTACCACTCGATCCCGTTCGGCGAATCGAGGCTCTAGTCCCGGCTCATTCCGGTGACCAGAAGGACCCAGTAGATCAGCTGCATGAATGCGGCCAGGAATCCAGCAATGTAGGTCAGCGCCGCAGCGTTGAGCACTTGCTGATTCTGACTCTGCTCTTCCTGGTTCATGATCATACCGTTGCTGGTGAGCATCGCCATCGCACGGCTACTGGCGTTGAACTCGACTGGCAGTGTGACCAGCGCGAACAGCGTACCAGCTGCGAAGAACAGAACGCCCAGCCAGGCGAACGCGGTGATCTGCAGGAAGATACCGGCGAGGATCATGATCCAGCCAAGGTTCGAACCAAGCGTTGCGGCCGGAACCAGCAACGATCGAACCTGCAGCGGCACGTAACCCTCGGCGTGCTGGAGTGCGTGTCCAGCCTCATGTGCCGCAATGCCGAGCGCGGCGACTGAATAACCACTGTAGACCGGGGTCGAGAGCCGTAGCGCCCGTGCCCGTGGATCGTAGTGGTCGGACAGTTCACCTTCGACATGCTCTACCGGCACATCGTGCAGGCCGTTCTCATCGAGGATCTGCCGGGCCGCGTGGGCGCCGGTAATTCCTCGCTGGTTCATGACCTTGCTGTACTTGCCAAACGTGTTCTTCACCCGCCACTGTGCAAACAGCATGAGCAGAATTGGCGGAATGATGAACAATAGAAAAATCGGATCGAAGATCATCGCAGATTACCTCCGGGTGTCGGTCAGGCCAACTCCACGTCTTACTCGTTGCTTCCGTCCTGAGTGTGTCAGGACGATGGTGTGCGACCTGGTCTTGCGAGAGACAGATCGACCGTTGTCCAGCCGCCCGTCAATCGACTATAAGTCAATACACACACTTGTTATAGTATGCCCGAAGGCGGGTTCGGGTTCAACGTGATTCAGCCATTGGGGGATTTGTGAGCGACCATCTCGTCAACGACCTGCTGGGCCAGATCGACCAGCAGATGCGGTCCGTGGTCGACGCTGCGGAACGCGATGCCGATGGCCTGTTTGGCCCTGACGATCTCCATCTCTACAACGTGGTTCGCTATCACCTTGGCTGGGTCGATGAGCGCTTCATCCCGGTACAGTCAGATCCCGGAAAGCGGATTCGCCCGGTATTCTGCATGCTCGCTACCGCGGCAGCGGGCGGAGACCCACGCACCGCCCTGCCTGTTTCGGCCGGTATTGAGCTTCTGCACAATTTCACGTTGATGCACGATGATATTCAGGATCGCAGTGAACTTCGACGCGGTCGCCCGACGATCTGGCGTCGATGGGGCGAGGCGCAGGCGATTAACGCTGGTGATGCCACCTTTGCGCTGAGCCAGCTGGCTGTCTTCGAGTCGGCGAAAGCTGGATTGGATTCCCTCACGATCGCTGATCTGGCGGTGAAGTTCAACTCGATGACGCTGAAGATCGTCGAAGGGCAGGTGCTGGATCTCGGATTCGAGAAGCGGTCCGATGTTCGTCCGGGTGAATATTTGCAGATGATCTCCGGAAAGACCGCCGCAATCGTCGCTTACGCCAGCTGGGCCGGGGCACGGATTGCCGGGTGTGATGCCTCCTCCGCCAACTGGTGGAAGGAACTTGGCCGGCTGCTGGGGCTCGGATTTCAGATTCGCGACGATCACCTCGGTATCTGGGGCGATGAAGCTAGCACCGGAAAACAGCCCGGAGACGATATTCGAGGTCGCAAGCAGTCGATCCCCATCATCCTGTTGCAGCAGGAGCTCAATGATCTGGAGCGTGCCGAGCTCCGGGACATCTACGCGAGAAATTCAGTCGATGAGGCCGATGTCTCCCGGGTTACGGCGATGCTCGACCAGTATGAGATCGCCGGGAAGATGCAGGCCATGACCGAGGACTATCACGCACGCGGGCTGTTGATCCTGGATCAGATTGCCGAGCCTGGTGCCGCTCGAGATGCGATGGCCGGTCTGGCCGAGCAACTGGTGGATCGTTCTCGATAGCGCGCTGCCGGTCCCGCGATGTTATCCGGGCATCGTCCAGTGCGTCTCATGGCGTAGCAGGTAGCGGTCTGGATCATCACAGGAGACGTCAGGGTTGCCGGTGCCGCGATACAGCCTGAAGATCGCGATCTCCGGTGGAGCCATCAAGCGCACACCGTACGATGTGGTGCCGAGTCCGTTCCCGACGTAGAGAATCGATCCCCGCACGCGAAAGAACCCCTGTCGGTATGGCGAAATTGGCAGTCCCTTGATGACATCGAGCCACCAGAAGACGTCGAGTGGGCCGGTTCGTTTGAACGGTGAGAACGCAACCTGCGCCCCATGCGTGTGACCGCTGAGGATCAGATCTGCGCTGGCGATCGGGAGGTAGTCGGCCACCAGACCGGCGTGGACCAGCATGATCGTCGGGTGCTGATCGTTTGTCAGATCGCTCGTTGCCCGGCCAAAATCTGCCCGGCCAGTGTACGGATCGTCCAGTCCGAGGAGTCTGACCACGCCACGCCCGGTTTCGACGTCAGCGTTGGCGTTCCGCAGCATCTGAATGCCGCAATCGGCGAGGTGCTCCATGACTTTCCGGCTGTTTGCTTCATCCCTATAGTAGTCGTGGTTGCCGGGAATCCCGAATGTTGGCGCGATCGCCGGAAAACGTGACCAGTCTGGCTCGTGATCCTCTCGTGTGCCATTGTCGTAGAAGTCCCCGCCCAGCAGGATCAGGTCAGGCTGCAGGCGCTGAAGCGTACTGAGCACGCGATTGATGCTCCCGATCGGATCCCCGGGACCACCAACGTGCAAATCGCTCATGAAGGCGATTGTCACGCCGTCCAGCGTCTCAGGCATGGTGGGGAGTGCCATGTCGATTTCCCGGACCAGGAGGGTTCGAGGTTCGACGTAGGACGCATACGATAGCGCACCAATCGCCAGCCCGGCTCCGGCGAGTGCCATCTTCCAGGGTGAAAATTTCCGATTGTGGTCTGAGCCTTCAGCGTTTCGTATCATGCCGCAGAGTATACTCGGAGCAGACAGAATTGCCGCAACCGGCGGCCACGCGAGGTGCCGATTAACTGCCTTTGCTGGTGACCATTCCCGGGAGACTTCATGATAACCCATGCGATGGAAGACTATCTCAAGATTATCTTCAAGCTGGAAGAAGAAGGCTCGAGCGTCACCACTCAATCAATCGCTGAACGCTTGCAGGTCCAGAGCCCGTCTGTCACCAACATGGTCAAGCGTCTGGCGGATCTCAATCTGGTGGAACATCGCCCGTACAAGGGCGTGATGTTGACCGTTCTGGGTCGCAAGGCTGCGCTGGAAGTGATCAGACATCATCGCTTGCTGGAGCTCTACCTTGCTGAAGCACTCGGCTACTCCTGGGACGAGGTTCACGAAGAAGCAGACCGGCTCGAGCACAGTATCTCCGAGGAATTCGAGGCCCGCATCGACAAAGCGCTCGGATTTCCCAGCGTCGATCCACACGGGGAGCCTATTCCAACGGCTGAGGGAGAGATCGCGGCGGCGGTCGGCCTTCGCCTGAGCGAGCTTCCAGAGGGCTCTCACGCGGTTGTGGAGCTGGTCAGCGATACCGATCCCGAGAAACTGCGGTATCTTGGGGATCTCGGTCTGTACCCGGCTGCCGATCTGACGATGGTGGAGCACCTGCCGTTCGATGGCCCGGTGAAGATTCTCGTAGAGGAAACCGAGCATGTCATCGGCCGCCGGCTTGCCGACACGATTATGGTCCGAACCCGAAATGCCAGTGGCGCCTGAGACGATGCCTGTGGCTCGACGCAATGAGAGGTGACGCGCTTAGTGCCGCGATATCGATGGATCGAACCAGCCAGTCCCCAGACGAATGAACTCTCATCCTTTGGCCTGATTGGTGCCATTCTCACCACCCGCGGAGTGGAGTCCCGGCTCGATGCCGAGCGATTACTCAGCCACCACCAGGATCTCATTCCGGACCCATCAACCCTGCCCGATATCGATCGGGCAGCCGAATTGATTCGCCATGCTATCGATGCTGGAGAACGCATCGCGGTCTTCGGCGACTACGACGTTGATGGCGTCACCTCGACGGCATTGCTGGTTCGGGCACTGGGAGATCTCGGGGCTGAT
>SLFF01000317.1 GCA_007124395.1 Thermomicrobiaceae bacterium
ATCGATATAGAGGATGGTGAGGAATGCGTTTCTCGACTTGCTGTCACCTATCGCGTGTTCAACGTTGTCGGCAAAGCTGCGGCGATTGCCCAACCCGGTGAGTGGATCGAGCAGTGCCTGTCTCTCCAGAGAGTCCTGCAACTGCACGTGTTCGGTGACATCAACGATCGACATCGCCGATCCTACGACTTCTTGCAACTCATTGAGAACCGGGCTGGCAGTGACCTGCACGAAGATCGGTTTGACGTCGAGTTTTTCGAACTGAATGATGTAGTCGTCCGGCCCTTCGTCGACCCTGGACACCATCGAGCGGTAGAGAGGCAGATCAGCTGAGGAGACCGGCTCAAAGTCCGTCGACCAGATTGGCAGCTCCTCTATGCACTCGGGAGCCTTTGCAAGATTCCACAACTCCTGAATGCGGAGATTTGTCATCTGAATCTCGCCGCTTGTGTCGTTCACGATCACGATTCCCTCAGGGAGTTGATCGATCAATGACACCAGCCGTCGACGCTCAGTCTCCAGTTCCCGACTCAGCGCGGTCAGGAGGTAGCCGTGTTGCTGGAGTTCGCTCTGCTGTTTCGACGTCTCTCGTTGAAGATTGGCGAATTCAGCCAGCAAGGCCGAGAGTTGCTCGAATCTTGATTCATCATCGTCTTCTTCCCGGGCCATGACGATGATCGCATTGTCGTAGCGAAAAATATGTACAGAACAGAGGACCGGTCGGTTTTCGACGACGAAAACCAGCTCAGTGACGAGGTCACTTCCTTCTCGAACCTGAAACAGGCTGGATGCCAGTTTGTTGAGGCTACCGGGATCGAGAACGGTGTCGATAGGAATGCCGACCACAAGCCCCAGCCGTTCTGTGGCGTGGCTGTTGCACCATGACGTGACTCCTTGCGAGTCGAGTGCAATGGTTATCTCCGGAATCTGACCAAGAAACTTCTCGAACGCCGCTGTAGTGATTTCAGCAGACATGTTCCCTCGCAAGCTTCAGGATAATCCGCAATTCTCATGCTGTAAAAAATGGGGTGGGGCCGGAAGCACTAATCGCAGCACTGCGGGTTCAGTCTGTCACTTCAGTACCTCTGCGCCGATTCAGCACCTGGCGCGAGATTTCCACCAACTGGCGAGCATCACTGGCACGGACCTCGATATTGAGTTCATCGAGGAGCTCCGGTGTCAACTCGAATGCCTGTCCTCCAGCAGCGATCAGCACCTCGTCTCCAAAGGACTGTCGAAGTGCGTCAACTGTGGCCCGAAACGACGGAAGGTTGTACGTCATCGTTGCCGACAATGCGACGAGGTCCGGTGTCCATCGGGAAACCGCGTCAACGATCTCCTTCACCGGCACGTCTGCCCCGAGGTAGCGAACATCGAACCCGGACATTTCGAAGAAGTCGGCCAGAATCCTCGGTCCCATATCGTGTGTCTCCCCAGGAACACACGTTATCAGAACGTTGAAGCCTGACGATTCGCTCCGTGGCATCATCGAGTAAAGGTGGGCGATTGCCAGTTGGGATATTCCAGTCGCCAGATGCTCCTGTGCAACACTGACTTTGCCCTCGACCCAGAGCTTACCGATCTCATATTGCGTGGCCTGGATGACCCCGAGATAGATCTGGCCAACTGAAAGACCTGCATCCGGACCCGCTTCGCCAATCACTTTGAGTGCGACGGTGCGATCTCCCCGAAGCGCGGCGTCCATATACGCCTGTGCTACGCGCTCCAGTGGGCTGATATCACAGTCGTTGCTCGACATCATGGACGAAGGCGTGAGATTGCCAGGATCTGTTGGGTAGTCGTGAGCCATCATAGTGAAGCCAACCCTGAATTCTCGAGCGGTCTGGCGGTTGACGTGCCCCGCGTGCGCTTACTTCCCAGAATGGCGATCAACTCTGGATGATTCTGCCTTCTGGTGCCGGTTGGTCTGTCAACCCCATTCTGACATGATCTAAGAGTGTGATCAGACAAATCGAGTTCAATGAACCTCGTAGCGGGCCCGTGTACTTCAGGCGACGGAGAGCCCGCGGAAGACGTGAACCACAGGATTCATACTCACTCGATTATACGCTGTTGCAGCCCAATCGGATAGAGACTACACCTGTGACCAAAAGGGCATATCCAACCCGAAACCGGCTGAAATCAAGTGGGCATTCCTGTTTCCTGGTGGGGAATCCTGAGACCACCAGTGACCTGGCTGTAGATGTCATCGATCATCTCCAGATGCTGCGACACCGTATAGTGGCGGTCAAACAACGAACGTCCACGCATCCCCATTTGCCGGGCTTGATGGGGATCGTTCCATATCGCTCTGGCCGCGTTGGCAAGTGAATCTGCGTTCCCTGGTTCGAAGAGTAGCCCGGTACGCCCGTCTTCCACCAGCTCGCTGATGGCACCCAGGTTGGAGGCAATTACCGGTGTGGAGCGAGAGTACGCTTCGATCACCACTCGACCAAACGTTTCGTACCATTCCGACGGGAAGAGCACTGCCGCGGCCTGGCCCATCAGCGAATAGATGTTGTCAATCGTCTGCGCACCGAGCCATGTGACGCCTTCGAGACGTTGAGCGGCCTCCTCCACGATGTCGGACGAAGGGCCTCTGCCAGCAATCACGAGTGGTATGTCCTGATGTACCTGCTCCCAGGCGCGGAGCATAGTGGCGATTCCTTTTTCCTCGGAAAGACGCCCAACGAACAGGATGAACTTTCGGTCTTCTTCGCTCACCCCGGGATCTGGAAACACGAAGTTCGGCTTGACCGAAATCTTCTCTGCCGGGAGCCCACCTTCAATCAGCTTTTGCCGGCCGAATGCAGAGAGCGAGATGTAGTGATCGACTTTGCGACTCCAGGAACCGAGAGAGTTGTGGATCGTCTGCATGGCGGCGATCGCTGCCGTTCCGGCGCGACTTCCCCGGTAGCAGGCATGGAGGACTCCCGGCCACGCGAACTTCTTGCCCATGCAGTCTTCGCAGACACGATCATCACGGTAGAAGATCGCGCTGGGACAAAGCAATCGGTAATTCCGGATACTCTGTACCACCGGAATCCCCTCGGCCCGGGCAGCGTAATAGATCGACGGAGACATCATGGGAAACGAATTCTGCACGTGCATGAGCTGTGGCCGAGTTTCACGGATAATTTTCCGGATGTCTGATTTTGCCTCTCCTGACCAGACACATCTGATGCCGGCCTTCAAGCCACCAAGCGTATCGACACGGTAGTTGGTGTCGATGTAGGTGTGCACTGTAACTCCTGCATGCTCAAGGGCACGCCGTTCTGCCTCGAAACTGAGGTCTTCGCCACCGCGCTCCTGGTAGTAGGTGTGCACCATTAGAATGTCCGTAAGCTGGCGCATAGGGTCGGCCATCCTCGCGGGTATCAGGGTCAACATTTCCGATGGTCTCGCTTCGCGTAGTCTACATGATCACTGTGACGTTTTCCCCGTGTTCAGAAGATATCCCGATCCCCGAACGCGAATAGTAGACATCATAGTATTTGACATAATATTTCGGTAGTGGTCGTGAGCTGGACGCTCCACTGGTGCAATCACACATCCCGACTGGAAGTGCCCACCGGGGTGGAGTAGAGTGCCAATCACATGTCACAGTCAAATGGGATTCGTTGCGGGGTGAGGCAAATTGATGGAGACGAACCGATCGTATGATCTGATCATTGTTGGGGCTGGCTCGACCGGTGCGATCCTGGCTGCCCGGTTGACGGAACGAGGTGACCGTCGCGTCCTGCTTCTTGAATCCGGCCCGGATATCGATCCGGATGACACTCCGGAGGAGATGCGGAGCGCGAACCCGCTGGCGATCATGGATCCGACGAGATTTCCGCAATACACTTGGCCGGAATTGCTGGTTCGCCGGACGTCAAGCCAGGCGCCACGCGTTTATGACCGCGGGCGTGGGGCGGGAGGAAGCTCAACCGTCAACTGGCAGGTGGCCCATCGCGCTATGCTGGAAGACTTCGATATCTGGGCCGAACAGGGATGTCGTGGCTGGTCCGGAGAGGAGCTGTTGCCGGCGATGAATCGCCTCGAAACCGATATTGACTATGGTTCGGCGCCGTATCACGGCAACTCAGGCCCTATATCGATCGCCAGGCCGCCGGTTTCGCAATGGGGCCACGTTGATCTGACTCTGCTGGAGTGCGGTCTCGAACGGGGCCACCAGTGGCATGACGATCTCAACGCGCCCGATTCCACGGGAATCTGCGCAACCCCATTGAATCGAATCGACGACAATCGCGTTTCAACGAACGACGGCTACCTCGCTCCGGCACGACATCGGGAGAATCTTCATGTGGTCTTTGGCGCTCATGTCTCCCACGTCAGGCTGAACGGTGAGCGTGCCACCGGGGTAGAGGCGATCGTCGACGGGAAAACGCGTTCGTATTCGGCCGCGGAGGTAATTCTCGCCGCGGGATCGACATTCTCTCCGGGGATACTCATGCGCTCGGGGATTGGCCCGGAGAAGCATCTACGCGATGTCGGGATCGATGTGGTCGCTGATCTTCCGGTTGGCCAGAACCTTGTAGATCACGCCTCCGTTGGCGTGCAGCTCTATCTGAACGAGCGCGCTCAGTGTGCCACTTTCAGGGATCGTCACTCCAATCTCTATATCCGGTTTGACTCCGGTCATCCGGATACCGGTTCCAATGACATGGTGATGAGCAGTCGGAACCTCAATGGATACGATCTCGAGGGCCTGCGCCGCGGTGCGCTGGCAGTGAATCTCTGGCAGACGTTCTCCCGTGGTGAGCTGCGAATACCAGGCTTTGATCCGTTGGCAATGCCGATTATCGATCAGCATCTGTTGTCCGATGAGCGGGATCTCGTCCGCTTGCGAGAAGGTGCAAAGCAATTGTTCGATATCGCCGCGAGCCGACAGGTCAAGGCTATCGCGGATGATGTGGCGCTGACTCAGGGCCTGAATGTCGCAACCGATCGGCGACCGTCTGATCTCCGCAGTGACCAGGACATCGATCAGTGGATGCTGGAGTCGGTCAGAGATACCTGGCATCTTGTAGGCACGTGTCGAATGGGTTCGGACTCTGATCCTCGAACAGTTGTAGATTCCGACTGCCGGATTCTGGGGATCGAGGGGCTGCGGGTGATCGATGGCTCGATCATGCCGGAGGTGCCGCGAGCCAATACGAATCTGCCGTGTATGGCAATCGCAGAACATATGGCGTACAGACTGAATCGCTGATACGGAGACGAATCGGATGAAACAAGAAACCGCCGGTACATTATGTACCGACGGTTTACTTTCTTGGGCGGAAGCGACGGGATTCGAACCCGCGATCTCTGCCTTGACAGGGCAGCGTGTTAGGCCGCTACACTACGCCTCCTCGCCTGTCGAGTGGAATGATGCCATGCCAGTCAGGCGGTGTCAAGGATTTCCGAAGACAATTTCGAGCACTGACCTTTACCGATTTCACTCGCCGGATTTACGGTCAAGTAGCTGTCTGAGAATCACCAGATCCCGCTGACCAATGGCGCCGGCGAGCACCAGGAATCCAGCGTACGCGATTGTCCCGATCGCCAATCCCGGGACCAGCCCAACCAACGAGATTGCCCCTGCGCAGACGGCTCCCATGCCGAGTCCGGCGATCGTCGGTCGAGCGAACAGGCCAAACCAGTGTGGGGTTCCAATGTGTTTCTTCATGAAGAATGTGAGCGGCGCAAAGAGGACGAACTCGGTCACGATCGTAATTGCCGCCGCGGCCATATATCCGTAGATTGGCACAAGAATCAGGTTGGCAACGAAGTTGAATCCGACTGCAATCGCGAATGCAACGGAGATGGTCCGCTGCTGGTTGGCGGCGATCAATGTGTACTGGATCACACCGTTGACGAAGCTCAGCGGCAAGAACCAGATGATCACGCGCAGGACGTTCGCAGATTCGGGCAGAAACGCTTCACCGCCGAGTACGCGAATCATCCACGGCGCCAGAAAGATCGTTCCAATGGTTATCGGCCAGGCGATGATGAGCAAAAAGCGGGATGCCTCACGAAATCCTTGCAGCAGTTGCCCATTCTGTTGTGCGGCCATTCGGGAGAGGATCGGGAAGATCGCCAGTGTAAAGTAGGCCGGAAGAATGATGAGCATATTGACGAACTTATAGGCTGCATCGTAGGTGCCGAGTGCTGCGTCGCCCTGTGCTGCCTGAATGACGAACACGTCAACCCGAAAGAACAGGTTCAGCAGCAGTGCATTCAGCAGCAAAGGCCAGGAGACGGACGCAAACCACCAGATCTGCTCCCGGGAGATTCCCCAGCTTGGCCAGATATCGAGATGCCGGAGTGATACGTGATATGCGCCGGCCGAGATAAACGTGGCAATCAGTGCAGCCAGCGCAAGACCGATTACCCCGTACCCGGCGAACAGCGCCGCCAGCCCGAGTCCGAATCGACTGAGGTTTGTGAAGATGTTCAGGATCGCGGGAAGTTCCATGCGCTCGCGCCCGTTGAAGACCGAGTTGACGGCCTCGCCGTATGATCCGGGGATGATGGAGAGCATCATCAGGATGATCGCCCATGCGCTTACCGGAGCCATATCGAACCAGGCCAGCCCGCCCATCACGTAGATAACTGCAACTGGCGCAATCAGGCCCAGAACCAGAATCCGCATCAGGGTTGAGGCCCCGAGAAGCTGACCGGCTCGTTCTGGTTCCCGAGCTGTCTCTCGAGTTACCAGCACACTCAGCCCGAAATCGGAGATCGTTTTGAGGTACAGCCAGGTGACAACGGCGATCGCGTATTGACCGTTGCCTGTTACGCCAAGCAATCGCAGAGCAAACGCCGCGAAGACGAGATCTACTGCACGATTGGTGAGCTGGCTGGCGATGGGGAT
This sequence comes from Thermomicrobiaceae bacterium, assembly GCA_007124395.1. Taxonomy (GTDB): domain Bacteria; phylum Chloroflexota; class Chloroflexia; order Thermomicrobiales; family Thermomicrobiaceae; genus SLMJ01. The sequence continues at coordinate 6,863 of SLFF01000317.1, forward strand.
GGTGCTGTTCTTGACGATGCGCTGGACGGTGTTGCCGGCAAACTGATGAAGAAACGGCATGCCCCACCAGGCGACGAGATAGAGCAACGCGGCGAACAGGACGCTGAGGGACAGCATGACGAGCGGTGTCAGCGACCAGTTTTCAAGCGTTTCGACCATGGCTCATCCTGTTCGCAGTGCCGGGTGTACCCTGGCGATCTCCTGGCGATCGAACATTCACAGCGTTGCAAGTGCGAAGACAAAGAAGCACATGCAGATGATCGAACTGAAAAACCCGATACCGATGATCATGATCAAGAACTTTGCCCGGCTGCTCGGTTTCGGCGCCTGATCCTCGGACGGCTGGTGGCTATCTCGGTCCTGTCGCTCGGTCACCGGGCAACCCCCTGGTAGATGGCGATATGCTGTCTAGCCGCTGATTCCCACGAGAATGACGCACTCCGCTGTGCGCCTGCCTCGATCAGCTCTTGTCTGGCCTGTTCGTCAGTGGCGATCAGGGACATCTGGGATGCGAGCGCATGAGCGTCTTCCACCGGAGCAAACAGGGCGGCGTCTCCGGCTACCTCCCGATGGGCGGGTGTCGATGACGCAACCACTGCGGTCCCACTGGCCATCGCTTCCAGAAGCGGGAGTCCGAAGCCTTCGTATCGAGATGGGTAAACCAGTCCCAGGCTGCCGGCGTAGAGTGCCGGGAGCAGATTGTCGCCAACCCCCTGAAGGTGGCGAATCGGGAGTCGCTCGGACGCACTATTGATTGACGCGACAATGTCATCTGCCAGCCACCCCGTCCGTCCGACGATCACGAGCGACACATCCGGATGTTCCTCGTGAATCGATTCGAAGGCACGCAGCAGCGTGAGGTGATCCTTGCGGGGTTCGACCGTCCCAACGGTGATGAAATACGGGCGTTTCAGGCCGAGTTGCGCCTGCATGGCGAACACGTCCGAGGCCGAAGGTTTCTGGAAGATCGGGTCGGCTGCATGGTGAATCACTTCAACCCGGTTTGGAGAGATCTCGTAGAACTCGCAGAGATCACGCTTCGTGGTTTCGGAGACTGCGATCACTTTGCGGGCCCGATCAATCGACCTCGGCACTGCTCGATCGAGATAGCGTTTCAGGCGAGGATGGGCAACCTGCGGCATCAGCGCGAAGGAAAGATCGTGAACGGTGACCACTGACGGGCATGACGATGGCGGAACCACAAAATCGGTTCCATGGATGACGTCTGGTGAGTCGATGTAGCGGTCGATCGGGAAGGGAATTCCCAGCCTGTGCCAGACCATGTTCAGCCAGCGTGATGAGATCGGGAGTTGCGACGAACTGACGTTATCTCCGCCTGGCAGGCGGACATCACTATCCACTTCTGCGGCGTACCAGAGGTGCCAGGCGATATCGTCGCTGGTGCCGTCCTGTAGTGCATCGAACAGGCTGCGAGTATAGCGACCGACTCCGGCGACCTGATCAATTGCTGGAGTGTAGTCCAGTGCTACTTTCAATCTGTCTTCCTCGCCATCTCCATCGTGTCAATAGAAAGACCCCGGTGCCGATCACCAGCACGCTCCAGTAGGCAACGAACCGATCCAGCACGGCCAGTGAGGCGGCCACACCATCGCTGAATC
>SLFF01000395.1 GCA_007124395.1 Thermomicrobiaceae bacterium
ACCACCACCCAGAGTGGTCTATCTGACGTTCGATGACGGCCCGCATCCGACCTGGACGCCACAGGTTCTCGATATTCTGGCGCAGTACGATGCCGATGCCACCTTCTTCGTACTCGGTGAACTTGCAGGAATGAACCCGGGCCTGATCCAGCGCATGCAGCGTGAGGGGCACTCGATTGCCAACCACAGCTACAACCATCCGTCGATGGCCGGCATGTCGTTCAGCCAGTTCCAGTGGCAGGTCCAGGCCACGGAGAACGCGGTCCGGAATGCTGGTGGTCAGATGGTTCCCTGCCTCAGACCGCCCTATGGCGCAATGGATGGCAATACCCGCTCGTATGCCGCCGCGCTGGGATACGACATCGTTCTCTGGGATGTCGATCCGCAGGACTGGCGCCAGCCTGGGGCGAACGTCATTGCTGATCGAGTGGTCAACAACACCCGAAATGGCAGCGTGGTCCTTCTTCATGATGGAGGGGCAAACCGCGCCCAGACCGTGACGGCGCTCCGCTCGATCATGCAGCGGCTGGACAACCAGGGCTACGTGTTCCAGGCGATGTGCCGATAGATCACGCAACCGAACGCGCAAACAGGCAAACCGGGGGGATCGTTGTTCCCCCGGTTTTGCTGATTAACTGAGATTTGCCGGAACTAGTTCGCCTGGGATGCTAGCGAGGCTGACGAGAGCGGAAGGCGGACGACGATCCGGGTGCCGCCCCGGTCGGGGAACTCGGCCAGCACATCGCCACCGTGCAGCTCGACGATCTCCCGACTGATATAGAGGCCGAGGCCCATCCCACCGCTAGAAGGTCCCTGCTTGTCAGCCTGATAGAAGCGATCGAAGATCCGTGGCCTGTTCGCCAGTGGAATTCCGGGCCCCTGATCCTGGACGCACAGTTCGATGCTGTCGCCATCTGGCCAGTCCAGAGAAATCGTGACTTCGCTATCCGGCGGGCTGTACTTGACGGCGTTGTTGACCAGGTTGATGATCACCTGCTCCATCCGGATAGGATCGATCTCCACCACCATCGTCTCCGGTGTTTGCACGGTGATGGTGTGACTGTTGGCGCCAATGTAGGCAGAGTCGATCGAATCGTGGATCAGGTCCACCATGTCCACCGTCACTCGATCGATCGAGAGCTTGCCTCCCTTCAGGCGGGAAACATCAAGAAGTTGCCCCACAAGGCGGGAGAGTTTATCGGCCTGAGTGACCACTGATTCCATCAGTTTGTCGAGCTTCGCTGGTTCATCTGTCCCGGCTGTTCTGAGCCGTTTCAGCGCCAGTTGCGCTCGACCGATGAGCGATGTCAGCGGTGTCTTCAGCTCATGTGCCGCAATCGAGACGAATTCTTCTCGCACCTGGAGCGCCGATTCGGCGTCCTGACGGGCGGAACGCTCGGCATCGAGCGCATCGCTCAATTTCTGCTGATACCGGGCACGTTCTGCGAGCTCGTGCTCCAGCTGAGTCGCCTTCTGCTGAAGCAGGGCCACTTCGCGAAACCGTTCGGATTCCGAGGTCAGCGACGAATAGCTCTCGGCGGGAAATACCGCACTGTGCTGCTCGCAGATGTCCCGCAGCATACTTGCGGTCTCCTGATCCCGGAATGTATTGATTGGATAGGCGCAGCAGAGCGAGAAATCCTGCTGTTCCAGCAAATCGTTCCAGAGATGTTCCAGATCCACCGTCGCGGATGCGTAATTGAGCTCTGCAGTCAATGCCACCATCTCACCGAAAATGCGGACGGATGACCACTCGGCTCGAGTTTGCGCGATCAGTGAGCCAAAGAGGTTCCGGAACAGTTCCGGATCTGGCTGACCGGCCACCATAAACTGCGGCATGATCTTCGAGGTATCCAGAGGAGTGAACTGGCCCGCCGCCTTTTGAGCGGAGACGTCCAGCCCGTTGCTTTGCAGTATCTGTTCGAGCCTGGTCAGGTGATCACCAGTGGCGACGACAATACTGGCTTCATCGTTTTCGAGCGTGGTCGTCACGAACTGTGACAGCATGAGCAGCAGGTAATCTTCAGACTCATAGAACTGTACGAGATGGCGATACGCCGGGCTGGCGTGCCAGGGACCCTGATGAAATGATTGCTCAACATCCGAATTCATCATCTTGCCTCCATCAGAACTGCCGGTTTCCTGAACCAGCCACTAAGGCGGGTATAGCAAACAGCGTTCCGTAGCGTGAGGCTATTAAGTTAAGTAAGGTCGGCTGGATCGGCGATTAGGGCAAGGCTGGCTTGTGCCAACCACCCAAATGGTGTTCGAGTGTCATGGCCACACGAATGGCGAGGCGATCCTGCCAGGGGTGGGCAATCACCTGTAGCCCGATCGGCAGTCCTTCGGTCGAGGTCCCACCGCGCATCACAACCGCCGGCCAGCCGGTGAGGCTGAAGGGCACGGTATACAGCGCATTGGGAGTGGTGGTTCCGTGAAGTGGAGCTGGTGTAGCGTTGACGGGTCGGATAATCAGGTCGTAGGACGCGAACCATATGGAGAGTCGCCTGCGATACTGATCCCACTCTCCCAGTATCTCGTAGAGCTCTTTCGCGCTCATCTCATCGCCATACGATCGCCAGATTTCCTTGATGAGAGACATCCCCTCGTCAGGAAGTTCAGCATGGCTGACCGCTGCACGGTTCTCGGAGAGTACCTGAGCCGCGGCGTGGGCCGTTGCGATTGTCTCTCGGGAAGGGGCGACTTCTCCGTTGTCGAGCTGCACCGCGATACGCAGCTCGTCCGGCGCATTGGTCTCCTGAACTCGCGGTGTGAAGGGGATCACCCCCGGGTCTCCGATATCCGGCCCGCTGATGACTTTCAGGAGTGTTGACAGATCAGCAACACTGCGGGCCATCGGGCCAGCCTGGGTACGTGGATCCCGGCGAACACCGAGGTTGCCCATATCGTCCAGAATACCGGTCAGTGGAACCCGCCCGGGGGTTGGATTGATAGTGGCGATACCGCACGCGTGCGCCGGGTAGCGCAGGCTTCCACCGGAGTCGGTTCCGATACCGCAGGCAGACATGGCGCTGGCGATTGCTGCCGCCTGTCCTCCGCTACTTCCCCCGGGTGTCCGGGCGGAATCATATGGATTGACGGTCTGTCCATAGACCGGATTATCGGTTTCGAGTCCACCGCCCCATGGCGGGCAGTTGGTCTTTCCGATGAGTATTGCCCCGGCAGCCTTCATGCGGTGAACAACAGTGGCATCCTGATCAGGAACAGTGCGCCGGCGCTCGGGAACTCCGATTGCGGATATCATATCGGCCGTTTCGATGTTGTCTTTAACAGTGAAAGGCACTCCGGCAAGCGGCCCGACGGATTTACCCGCCCGAATCGCGCGATCGACCTGGCCCGCGCGGTTCAGCGCCTGATCGCTGTCGGTCTGGACCACCGCATTGATGAACGGATTCTGTGATTCGATCTGTTTCAGGTGAGCATGAACCAGCTCAGTGGCGGAGATCTCTCCGTCAACAACCGCGTTGGCCTGATCGAGTGCTGATTTCCAGATCAATTCCATGTGCAAAAGCTCCATCGGACCGGTAGCAGGTCGATAATCGCCACAGAGGTGTGGATGGTAGCCAGGCGCAGACGCATTTGTGATGTCTCGTCAGAATAACCGAATCGGTGCATTTTTGGGAACGACGGGTGCGATTGCGCCTGTGTGGAAAGGCAAGAATATGGACGAACAGACTTCCCGGAAAACGTTTGACCCCCGCCCCTATCTGCGAACCATCTCTGCTGATGGAAGGCAGACCGAGTATCTCGACGTTCGCTGGCGTCTGGCCTGGTTGCGGACCGAGCAGCCGAACGCCCGGATTACTACCGAGCACATTATTCTGGAACAAGATGAGGCCGTCTTTCGGGCACTAGTCCAGATCCCCGATGGCGGCTGTGCGACTGGCTACGGCAGTGAAACCCGGGACGACTGGGACGATTTCATCGAAAAAGCCGAAACCAAAGCAATTGGCCGGGCACTGGCTGCGCTCGGTTATGGCACCCAGTTCGCTATCGATTTCGAGTCGGATGGCGATGCTGAGAAGAAGAAGTCCGGTAGGGCATCCGGAGAGCGCCAGCGTTCCCGCCGTGAGAGCCGTGATGATGAAGACCGCAAATCAGCCCCAGACGCTGCCGGATCTCGCGCTCCGTTGCCCGGTGGCCGTGAAGAGTGGGACGAGTTCTGGCGCTGGGCTCGATCGATCGGGTACATGAACCGAACGCAGCTGGAAGAGATCTTCGACCACCCGCTGGACGGGATGACCCCGCGAGAAGTCCGGGAGGAGTTGAATGATTACCTCCAACGCAATAACCTGACAGAAGCACCAGTTGTGGAGCCGGACGAAGAGTAACCGGACCACCGAACCGGACAGACAGGGAAGGGACAACGCAATGAGAGTGCTTATCTCCGCCGATATGGAGGGCACGGCAGGTGTTGCCGTCTGGCAGCAGGTCATTCCGCCTGACCTCGCCGACAAGGGCGCACCTCCCGAGTATGAATCCTCACGCCGGCTGATGACGGCTGAGGTCAATGCCGCGATTCGTGGAGCCCGTGCGGCCGGAGCAACCGAGATCATCGTCAATGATTCACACGACGGTATGCGGAACATCATCCCGGCTGAGCTTGATCCCGATGCCTGGCTGATAACCGGCAACCAGAAGCCGCTGGTGATGGTCTGTGATGTCGACAAGGATGTCGATGCGCTCGTCTTTACGGGATACCATGCCCGCGCCGGGACCCAGGACGGCGTGCTGGCCCATTCGTTCACCGGCTGGATCATGGACATATGGATCGGTGACATTCAGGTTGGCGAGCACGGCATGAACGCCGCCACAGCGGGACACTGGAATGTGCCCGTGGTTGCGGTAGCTGGCGATGAGGCCGCGGTGCTTCAGACGCAGCAGCTGGTGGGGAACGCTTGTGCCGGAGCGATCGTGAAATACGGTCGTGGTCGACATGCCGCCAAGCACATGCACCCGAACCGGGCCTGTGAATTGATCGAAGCCACGGTCAAGGATGGCGTCTCCCGTGCCGGCGACATCCCACCGTTCAAGCCATCATTCCCGGCCACGGTCACCGTTCGGCTGGATACGGCCGATCGGGCGGACAAGATGGCCAAAGTGCCCGGCACCAGCCGTCCCGACGGCGATACCGTCAGCTTCGAGGCCCGGAACGGCCAGCACCTGATGGAGCACTTTCTGGCGATGATGGGCTGCGCTGGATAGCGCCTCACGAAGCCAGATGGCCGGGCATCTGCGAAACTGGTGTCCGGCCCGCCTCGATCATTTCAGAGAGCAGCCGCTGATGTTCCGCGTGATTCCGATCATCATTGCACTGGTATCCCTCTCCCTGTTCGCTGCCTGTGGCAGTGATGATGACGCAGATGTGCTCGAGATTGACGACTTTCAGGTGACGCCGTACCTCGAGAATCTCGACATGCCCGGAGCTATGGCCTTCACCCCGGATGGACGGCTCCTCTTTACCGAGGTCCACACCGGACAGATCAGGGTTGTGGAAGACGGCGATCTGCGAGATGAGCCGTTCGCCGAGCTGGAGGTTGCCCGTCCGGATGGCTACACCGAACATGGCCTGCTCGGGATGGCGTTGCATCCGGCGTTCGAGGAAAACGGCTATGTCTACACCTTCTACACGGTGGCAGATCCGGCTGGCGAGCCGGACGGACAGCGGATCGCCCGTCTGACCGATGAAGATGGCTACGGGATCGACGAGACGGTATTGGTCGATGATCTCCCGTTCGGCCCAGGCTGTTGCCACAATGGCGGCCGGATCGTCTTCGGTCCGGATGGCTACCTCTACGCCACCATCGGTGATATCGAGCAACCATCGATCAGCCAGAATCCAGATCTGCCGGCTGGCAGCGTGCTGCGCTATACGGACGATGGTGCGATTCCGGACGACAACCCGTTCGGGCCGGACAATCCGGTCTACGCCTATGGCCTGCGCAATCCATTCGGTATGGCAATCCACCCGGAGACGGGGGATCTTTTTTTGACCGAAAATGGCCCGGACGGCTATGACGAGGTCAATCTGATCCAGTCCGGCGGCAACTATGGCTGGCCGGAGGTGCAGGGGATTGCCGAAGAGGATGCGTTCATCGATCCGATCTGGTCCACTACCACCGAACGCGTCGCCCCCACCGGCATCCACATCCCGTCAACTGACGAGACACCGGAACTGGCTGGCCGGGTGCTCTTCTGTCTCTGGAATCTCTCGATGCTGATGGTTCTGGAGCTCGACCCGGATGACCACGCCAGCGTCGTGGATCAGTCTGAACTACCGGTCAACTGCAACCTCGATGTGGTGACTGGCCCGGATGGCGCCATCTATACCTCCACCGATATCCGGATTTATCGCTATGGGCCCGCCGAAACCGATTGACGAGCCGTGATTCCTCGGCCATATTGGACGGCAACGCTTGATCGTTGATCGTTTCCATCGGAATAGCGCACAGGGGTCCATTCAATGCCACGACCACTCGACGGTGTCCGAATTCTGGCGCTCTCCCAGTTCGGGGCTGGCCCGTTCGGGATGCTGCAACTCGCCGATCTCGGCGCCGAAATCATCAAGATCGAAGACCCGACCACTGGCGGCGATGTCGCCCGCTATGTCCCGCCCTATCGATCCGGCCAGGACAGTCTCTACTACCATTCGTTCAACCGGAACAATCGCGGCATCACGCTCAATCTCCGGGTGCCGGAAGCTCGCAAAGTACTGCACGATCTGGTGCGGGAGTCCGACGGGTTCTTCAGCAATCTCCGTGGGGATCAGCCGGAACGGCTGGGCCTGACGTACGAGCATCTCGGCGAGATCAATCCGAAGATCGTCTGCTGCTCACTGAGTGGCTTCGGGATGACCGGCCCCCGCAGGACCGAACCGGGCTACGACTACCTCTTTCAGGCGTACTCCGGGTTCATGAGCCTCACCGGCGATCCATCCACCCCACCGACCAAAGCGGGGGTGTCGATCGTCGATTACGCCGGTGGTCTGAATGCGGCGCTCGGATTGATGATCGGCATCTTTCAGGCCCAGCGAACCGGCAAAGGGTGTGACGTTGACATCAGCCTGCTCGATACCGCGGTGTCGATGCTCGCCTACGTCGCCACCTTCAGTCTGAACTCGGACTACGAGCCGAAACGCCTGCCGGAATCATCGCACCCCACGCTCTACCCATCGCAGGTCTACGCCGCCAGCGACGGCTATCTGGTGATCATGGTGGCCAAGGAGAAATTCTGGCCCCCGCTCTGCACCGCACTGGAGCGGCCCGATCTGATCGATGACCCGCGGTTCCGGACCTTCGATGATCGCTACCAGCACTATCAGGAGATGAATGCGATCCTCAAAGCGGTCTTCAAAACGCGCACCGTTGAGGAATGGATGGACCGGTTGCGGGGATCGGTTCCCTGTGCGCCGGTGAATTCGGTGGAAGAGGCGCTCAACGATCCGCAGATTCTCTCCCGGGAGATGATCATCCAGACCGAGACCGAACAGTTCGGCACGGTTCGTCATGTCGGCAGTGCGATCCGGATGAATCCGGGCGAGCCGACTCCAAACAGGCCAGGGCCGGCGCTCGGTGAGGACACCGATGATGTGCTGCAGAGCCTGGCCGGGTATAACGAGCAGCGTATTCAGCAGCTCCGTGACCTTGGCGCTATCTAATTCAAAAACTCAAGAGAGGAACCTGGATCATGGGTACTCGCAGCCGCTGGCTGATCGACAAGAGCGAGGCGACATCGTCGACCGGAATGGTCAGCGCCATGCAGCCACACGCTGCCGAGGCCGGGGCAGAGATGCTTCGCAAGGGTGGCAACGCCATCGATGCGGCAATCGCCACGGTGTTTGCGATCGGCGTAGTCGAGCCGTACATGAGCGGGCTCGGCGGGATCTCCTTCCTGGTCTACCGGGATGCCAGCAGCGGGGAGACCGTCTGTCTGGATGGCAGCACGATCCTGCCACGGGCGATGCGTCCGGAGTTGTTCGAACTGCTCGGTGAAGATCAGCGTTCCGGCATGTATGGCTGGCGGGCAACGAAGGGTAACGCCGCCGAGGAAGGCTGGCTGACCCCGGCCGTGCCGGGAATGCCGGGTATGGCGGCCGAGGCGCATCGTCGCTGGGGCAAACTCGCCTGGGATGAGGTGCTGGCTCCGGCGATCCGACTGGCGGAAGAAGGGTTCGAGGTCGATCACTACTTCACCTCGATGACCGCTGTCAGTTACCGGAAACTCCAGAAGGTCGATGAAGCGCGCAAGACATTCTCTAACGCTGATGGCGCCCCGCTTGCTCCGGCGATGGGAAGCCCGGGTGACCTGTTGAAGCAGCCGGATCTCGCCCGCACTCTGCGGTTGATTGCCCGTGATGGCGTGGATGTGATCTATACACTCTTTCCCTAGACGCTCTTCCGTC
>SLFF01000433.1 GCA_007124395.1 Thermomicrobiaceae bacterium
CAGAATGCTTGCCTGATGTCAGCGTCCGGGTGTTGCCCGTCTCCACGTCAACCAGCCAGATAGCGCTCGCCTCGACATTCGCTTCAGCATCGAGCGTGGTCACGGTGCAGGCGACCGTTGCACCATCCGGGGAGATCTTCGGGGCCGATACCAGCTTGATCCGGAACAGATCGTCATGCTCGATCGGTCGCTTCCGGGTGATCGTCTGACTCATGCCCCACCCTGCGCTACGTGTCCGGTGATCAGCGCTTCGACCACCTCATCCGGCTGGTAGTTCGTCTCCCGTGGAGCGATCAGGATGAAGCCGTTTGCGCCCACCAGCGACATCAGACGGGCCGATTGCTGTGGCCCGGTGGTCTTCGCCCAGAGAACGCCATCGTCGTCAGTGGCGATCACCGCACGCATATACTCGATCCGGTCGCTGCTCTGCACGCTCTCCGCCAGGCGCACCGTCGCCAGCCGGGGAGCAGGATTCGGCTGACCGCTGATGATCCGGATCGCAGTCTTGATGAAGACCTCGAAGCCGACCAGCGCCGAAACCGGATTGCCCGGCAGCCCGAACACGATCGTCTCTCCACTGGTCATGAAGTTCAGCGGTTTACCCGGCTTCATGAACAATCGCTGGAAATGCACCGATCCGAGTTCCATGAAGAGCGTTTTGAGCAGATCCTTGTCACCAACCGACACGCCGCCGGACGTGATGACAATGTCGCTCTGCTTCATCAGGTCGGTCACCAGGGCGCGAAGTTCATCCTCAACGTCAGGCCCATGCCCGCAGTAGATCACCTCACACCCGGCAGACTCAGCAGCAGCCTTGAGCGAGAATCGGTTGGAATCGCGAATCTGGCCAGGTCCCGGCTCCTGATCGGGCGGCACCAGTTCATCTCCGGTGGAGAGAACACTGACGCGCGGTCGTCGGACCACGTTTACCCGGGCATGACCCAAGCTTGCCAGCAGGCCGATCTCCGCCGGGCCGAGGGTTGTACCCGCCTCGATCAACACGTCGCCCTTGCGGAGATCCGAGCCGATGGGGCGAATGTTGGCCCCTTCGACGATCTCATCTTCGTCGGCCACCATGTGATCGTCCCGAAGCTCCGTCTTTTCCACCGGTACTACCGCGTCAGCACCTTTCGGCACCGGTGCTCCGGTCATGATCCGGGCGCAGGTTCCCTCGGTGACTTCGATATCCTGCATGTCGCCAGCAAACTGATCCGCGATGATCTCCCGCCAGGGCGAGACATCATCGGCAATCACGGCGAATCCATCCATCGTTGAGGCAGGAAACGGCGGCAGATCCCGATCGGCGACGAGCGGACCGGAAAGAATTCGTCCCGGAGCCTCGAGCAAGTCGATCTCCTCGGCCGGGAGTCGATGCGTCACGTTGGCGAAAACAAGGTCGAGTGCTTCCCCGGGTGGCAAGAGTCGTTCAGTGGCAGTCATGGGTGTCGCTTTCCGTATGAATTCGGTCAATTTCGGTTGGTTAGCATTCCATATCGGATCTTAACACAGGCTCCCGCTGATCCAGAGGTGCCGGGATCACTCCCGGTTCGGTACAGTACCGTGCGTAACGACCAACGACGTGTGATCCAGGCAGAACGATGTACGGGGGCCGACGCTGAGCGAGCCGCAGCAGGATACATCCAGTACCGGAATAGAGGAGACCCGTCCGGAGTCACGAATCGGTCGACTCTGGCAGGATCATCGGGCCATGCTCACCGACGCCGCAGTAGCGTTCGCGGTCTCTCGCATCATTTTCTATTCCGTGGCGATCATCGCGATCTTTACGATCCCCGAGTACACCGGCGACGACTACACACCCCGGGATTTCGAAACGCACCCGTTGATCGACGCCAGTATGCGCTGGGACGCCGGGTGGTACGTCGATATCGCCCGGGATGGCTACGAGTGGGACGGCGAGGGAGAGGCGTCAGTCGCCTTCTTCCCACTCTTCCCGATGCTACTCAAGGCCGCACTGGTGGTGATCCCGGACTCGTTCCTGTATCTGTTTGCGGTATTGCTCAACCACGCAATCTTCTTTGTCGCCCTGCTACCGGTCTGGCTCTACGCCTACCGATTCGGTGGCAGACCGGTTGCCCAGCGCACACTGCTGTTTCTCTGCCTGTTTCCCACCGGGTTCTTCTTCAATGCGGTCTATACCGAATCGCTCTTCCTGCTGGTGAGTGCCACCGCGTTGCTTGCTCTGCATCGAAGCAACTACCTGGTTGCCGGAGCGGCCGGGTTTCTCACCAGTCTCACCCGGCCGAGTGGCGTGTTGCTCGGGTTACCATTCCTGATCCAGCTCTGGAGAGATCGCACCGATGACTGGCGAGCAAGCGTGGTCCGCGGATGGCCGATCGTGTTGATCCCGACTGGCCTGTTCGTCTACATGGGCTATCTCTGGTACGCGTTTGGCCGGCCGCTCGCCTTTGTGGAAGTTCAGGACGCCTGGGGCCACGTACAGATGCTGCCCACTACGGCAATCATCGATTCATTCCGTTATCTTATGGAGACCGAGACTCGCGATGTGTTCTTCGTTATGGGTGCCGTCAACACATTCCTGACGGTCTGGGCGCTGGTCATGGCCTTCGTGATCATCCGGAGCGACTCGCTCGGATCGTCGTTCGCACTCGGCGCGATCATGATGCCGCTGGTGGCCGGAGTCGAGAGTATGCCGGTGGTCAGCATGGCCCGATACGTTCTGATTCTGTTCCCGCTCTTCATACCGCTGGCGATCTGGGCCCGGAACTGGTCGATTCACAGCCTGATTCTCGCGGCGTTCCTGCCGACCCACGTGATGCTTCTAGCCCTGTTCGTACGCTGGTACTGGGTCGTCTAACTGAAGACAGGCAGGTTCGCTCTGCCGAATCCGGCCGTTCTTTTGACAATCTTCCCGAACGGCGAGTATATTTGCTTGACGATTGCCACGTCGTCTGCGCAATGCGGGAATTCCTCTACCAATGTCCAGTCCGGAATATGCTTACCGTCCAGTCGAAGACACGGCCGACGAGCCGGCCACGGCACCCGTATCGGATTTTCCGACCTGGGAGTCGCTGCAGGCAGTCATCGACGAGCATGTTCCAAACATGGACACCACGAAGGTGCGCCGAGCCTACGAGTACGCCAAGGACCAGCACGCGGACATCGTCCGCAAGTCCGGCGAACCATATATCTCCCATCCCATCGCAGTTGCGATGATCCTCGGGGAGATGCAGCTCGATCCGGACGCACTGGCTGCCGCACTCCTGCACGACGTTATCGAAGATACCGATACAACCTTCGAGGACCTTGCGACGATGTTTGGCGAGCCCGTTGCCAAACTCGTCGATGGCGTAACCAAGCTTGGCCGCATCAAGTGGACTCCTGAGCAACAGGAGCAGGCATCGCGGGAGAAAGAACGCCAGGCCGAAAGCCTCAGGAAGATGTTTCTCGCGATGGTGGACGACATCAGAGTCGTTCTCATCAAACTGGCCGACCGGCTCCATAACATGCGCACGCTCGAGCATATGCCCAGATACAAGCAGGTACGCAGCGCGCAAGAAACCATGGAGATCTACGCCCCCCTCGCAAACAGACTCGGTATCTGGCAAATCAAGTCCGAACTCGAAGACCTCGCCCTCCGCTATCTCGAACCACAGACATTTTTCAGCGTGGAACGTGCCCTCGCTCGTCGGGGAACCGACCGGGAGCGCTACATCAATTCGGTCATCGAGGAGTTGCAGACTGCGCTCTCCGACGCCGGGATCGAAGCGGAGATCTACGGTCGAGAAAAACACATTACCTCGATCGTCAGAAAGATGGAGCGCAAGGGGCGCAGACTCGAAGAGATCTACGACGTGCTCGGGATTCGGGTACTGGTCAACGAGAAGCGGGACTGCTACGGCGCTCTTGGCGTGATCCACACCATGTGGCACCCGATCCCGGGCGAGTTCGACGACTACATTGCTACGCCAAAAGAGAGTATGTATCAGTCGATCCACACGGCGGTCCTCGGCAGTGAAGGTTCACCGATCGAGATTCAGATCCGGACCTTCGAGATGCACCAGGTCGCCGAGTACGGGATTGCCGCCCACTGGCGCTACAAAGAGGGTGGAAAATCTGACCAGAACGTCGAAGCCAAGATCACCTGGCTCCGCCAGCTGATGGACTGGCGTGACGAAGTCGTCGATGCTCAGGAATTTGTCGAATCGCTGAAGTCGGACGTCTTCCAGGAGATGATCTACATCTTCACCCCGCGGGGAGACATTATCGAGTTACCCAGCGATGCGACCCCGATCGATTTCGCCTACCGGATTCATACCGAGGTCGGTCACCAGTGCGTCGGGGCCAAAGTCAATAACCAGCTCGTGCCGCTGGATTACAAGCTCCAGAATGGCCAGGTCGTGCAGATCATGACCTCCAAGACCAAGGTCGGTCCCTCGCGTGACTGGCTGATGTCCAGCAGCGGGTACATCAAGACCGCATCGGCCCGGGAGAAGGTTCGCCAGTGGTTCCGTCGCCAGGAGCGTGAGGAAAACATCCACCAGGGCCGGAGTATTCTGGAGCGTGAACTCCGCCGGCTTGGAATCGAGGCGAAGATCGACGATATCGCTCGTCAGTTTCCGCGCTACAACAAGACCGAGGATTTCCTGGCCGCCATCGGGTACGGCGCGGTCAGCCCACAGCAGATCGCAACCCGTCTGGCAGAGGATGAAGACCGACAGGTTCTGAAGCGACCAAACGCGCCGCAATCGACCACCTCACCGGTCGGAATTAACGTCACCGGAATTGGTGATCTGTACACTCGTCTCGCCAGCTGCTGCAAGCCCGTGTTCGGTGACGAGATCATCGGCTATGTCACCCGGGGACGTGGCATTACCGTCCATCGGGATGACTGTCAGAATGTTGCCAACGTGGACGAAGCCGCCCGTCTTGTACAGGTCAGCTGGGGTCAGGATCAGAGCGAACGATATCCGGTCAACGTCCGGATCGACGCCTGGGACCGTGTCGGGCTGTTGCGAGATGTCACCGCCCTCGTTGCCGACGAGAAGGTAAACGCACTCAACGTTCTCACCCGGGTGAATGACGATCGTACCGTGACCGTATTGATGACGCTCGAGGTAAACGGCGTTCAGCAACTCTCGCAGATCCTGCAGAAACTGGAAGCTATCCGGGACGTCTTCGATGTGCTGCGTGACCCGACACCAGCCAGTGCGTTCGACACGTCGTCTCCACGTAACTGATGTCGGCATCATCGCCCCATATACATCCACCACAACCAGTGATTACCTGTGTCGGTGAGGTCCTTATCGATCTCATCTCCACACCCACCCGTGACTGGTCAGAGATCGAGCAGTTCGTGCCGAGAATCGGTGGGGCACCCGCCAATGCGGCCGTGGCAATCCGCCGGCTCGGCGGAACGTCGAAGTTCATCGGGGCGCTGGGCAACGATGCTCCCGCCGCATGGATTATGAATCGATTGCGCGAAGAAAACGTGGATATCTCCGATGCGCCGGTAGTGACCGGAGCTCAGACCAGGCTGGCCGCGGTCACCGGTCCGGTCGACGATCGCACGTTCGAGTTCTATGGATCGCCCGCTGCAGACTCCCTCCTGACCCCGGAACACATTGATGCATCGGCGTTGCACCAGTCAGCGGCGATCATTCTCGGATCCTTGCTCCTCTTGAGTGAACCGGGCCGATCCGCTGTCCAACGGGTCGTGGAGATTGCTGACCACCACGGTATTCCGATTGTCTTCGATCCGAACCCCCGTCCGGCCCTGTGGCCAGATCCACAACTGGCGCGTGATCTACTCATGCCGATCATCGAGCAGGCGACAGTGCTCAAGCTGGGCACCGATGAACTGGAGATACTGGGCCTCTCGGCCGAGCAGATCCGCGAGCGCCAGCCAGACCAGACTGTACTGGTCATTACAGACGGCGCACGCGGTTGCTGGTATTGGTATGGTGATGCGGAAATGAGGCACGTCCCGTCGATTGCAATCGACCCGGTGGATTCCACCGGGGCAGGCGACGCCTTCAACGCAGCGCTCACGCTTGGAATGGTGGAACGCGGGCAGGCGTTCAACGAAGAGGATATTCGACTGGCAAATATCGTCGGGGCACTGGCGACGACGCGACATGGTGCGATGGACGCCCTTCCCTGGCGCAGTGATGTTGACCAGGCGCGAGCAGAGAACTGATTAGGGCAGCAGGAAAATCGACAAGTGAGGTAGCACAACACATGTTCAATGATCCGACCGCGTTCTCAATTGGACCTCTGACCGTCCAGTGGTACGCCCTCTTCATCATGACCGGCGCAGTGCTGGGCAGCATTCTCGCCGGCAAACTGGCCGAGTTCCGGGGGCTGAAATCAGACGCGATCTTCGATATCGCCCTGGTTGGCATTATCGCCGGTGTGATCGGTGCCCGGCTCTACTACGTGATGCTGCAGTGGGACTACTACGGTCAGAACCTGACCCAGATCCTGAATATCCCCCGAGGGGGGCTCTCGATTCACGGTGCTATTATCTTCGGCGTTGCCGCGATCGTCATCATGACCTGGCGAATGAAAGAGCCGGTGTTGTCCTGGCTCGATGTCGCAGCTCCAGGCGTCGCCGTGGGACAGGCAATCGGTCGCTGGGGAAACTACGCCAACCAGGAAGCATTCGGCACACCTACCGACCGCCCGTGGGGGATTGCCATCCGTCCAGAGAACCGGCCCGCTGAGTACGCTGACTCCACCCACTTTCACCCAACGTTCTTCTACGAGGCAGTGCTGAATCTCGGAAGTGCTGCGATTCTGACGTTCCTGATCGTCCGGTATTCCGGGCAGTCGTGGATGCGTGGGGGCGATATCCTCGGACTCTATCTGATTCTCTACGGAATTATCCGGCTGCCGCTGGAGTGGATCCGGACCGACAGTCTCTACATCGGTCCAATGCCTGCTGCGTACTGGCTGAGTGGGGCCCTCATTCTGGGCGGTATTCTGATCATGGTGCTCAACCGGACGGTCTTCACTGCGGAGAAGTTCGGCGCACGGGCTGGAGAGACCGCAGACAAGGCAGCCTGATACCCGCAAGCACGTCCAGAAACAGAACTCCCCCGGCGGATAACCGCCGGGGGAGTCGTTTGTTCATGGGCGACAGGAGCGAGGCGCTAGTTGTCTTGCTCCAGATCGACATCGAATTCCTCGTCATCATCTGGACGATTGAGACGAGCTCGCATCCGCTCTCGACGCGTCTTGCGACGTTTCTTCTGTTCCTCTTCTTCGATCTCCAGCGACTGCTCATCCCAGTACAGCTCATAATCGGCAATGTGTACAACATCGCCGGGCTGGATACCGATCTCTTCGAGCGCTTCGGAGATGCCGGACGAATCCAGCACACGCTGAAAGCGTTCACCACCTTCTTCGTTGGCGAAGTCCGTCATGAGCGTGAAACGCTCGATCCAGGCACCATGCACCGCAAAGTGGTGAGCTGAGACCTGCTCGACCTCGAAGTGGCCATCCTCCGTGTCATGGAGCGTGTAAACCACACGATCCTCCGGAGCGACTTCCGGTTCTGGTTCGGGCAACTCAGCGACCATCGCGCCGACAGCATGCATCAGCTTGTCGATTCCCTGACCCGTCACCGCAGCGATCGGGAACACCTGGTATCCCGCTTCGGTCGCGGCAGCTTCGATCCGGGGCAGGTTCTCGGCCGTCTCCGGCAAGTCCATCTTGTTGACTGCCACGATCTGGGGCCGCTGGGCCAGGATCGGAGAGTACTCTTCGAGTTCCCGGTTGATACTGTGAAAGTCTGCCACCGGATCCCGCTCTTCCAGTCCGCCGGAGCCGTCGATCACGTGCAGAAGCAACCGGCAGCGTTCGATATGGCGGAGGAACTCATGGCCGAGGCCAACGCCCTCGGCAGCACCCTCGATCAGTCCGGGGATATCTGCCATGACGAAGCTGTTACCCCGTGAGCCGCCGATATCGACGACACCGAGGCTTGGTTCGAGCGTGGTAAACGGGTAGTCGGCCACCTTCGGCCGAGCCGCACTGGTAACCGCGAGCAGCGTCGATTTGCCAGCATTCGGAAACCCGAGCAAGCCAACGTCGGCAATAACCTTCAGCTCAAGCCGGACCCAGCGCTCCAGCCCGGGCTCACCCTTCTCGGAGATCCGTGGGGCCTGACGTGTGGACGAC
This sequence comes from Thermomicrobiaceae bacterium, assembly GCA_007124395.1. Lineage (GTDB taxonomy): Bacteria > Chloroflexota > Chloroflexia > Thermomicrobiales > Thermomicrobiaceae > SLMJ01. Next base: position 8,164 of record SLFF01000433.1, read on the forward strand.
TTGAACCGGGTGTTCCCTTTGCCGCCCTGCCCACCGCGAGCCACCAGATAGGTGTCGCCATGTTCCAGGAGGTCAGCCAGGGGTTCGCCGGTTTCATCATCGTAGATCACCGTCCCGGGTGGAACATCGATGAAGAGATCGTCGCCGGTCTTGCCGTGTTTCTTCTGGCGGGCGCCGTTGGTCCCGCCCTCTGCTCGAAAGTGAATCTGATAGCGGAAATCGATCAGCGTGTTGGCGTGAGAGTTGACACGGAAGTAAACGTTGCCGCCCGGTCCTCCATCGCCACC
>SLFF01000135.1 GCA_007124395.1 Thermomicrobiaceae bacterium
CCAATAGCTTGATTGTCCTGAATGCAATCTCTGTTCCGCGACACAGCACAGACATCTCCGAAGAATCGATGTGTCGATCAGGTTGCGTCCGGGCGAGTGGTGGACAATACTCCATACGCTGTGCGTTTCGGCAGCTGTGGGAAGGTCGATGGTGGTTAGCCCGGCGTTGGAAATCGTCCGTTATCGGAGTCTCCTTCGGAATCTGGTTGCGAAGGATCTGAAGGTCAGGTACAAGAACTCGGCGCTCGGGTTCGTCTGGTCTCTCCTCAATCCGCTGCTGCTGATGCTGGTGTTTACCTTCGTATTCACGCAGTTGCTCGATCAGCAGATCCCGGATTTCCCGGTATTCGTGCTGACGGCGCTGCTTCCCTGGACCTGGACCGCCACCGCGATTTCGGTCGGCACCAGCACGCTGATCGACAACGCTCCGCTGATCAACAAGGTCTATTTCCCACGCTACCTGTTACCGGTCTCGGTCGTGATGTCCACCGGAATGAACTTCGTGCTGGGACTCCCGGCACTGTTTCTGTTGATGACGGTCTTCGGAAGGCCGTTTACCCAGTGGATGCTCTACATTCCGGTGATCGTGCTGGTACAGGGTATTTTCCTTATGGCGCTGGTGCTGTTCCTTGCCCCGTTGCACGTGCATCTTCGCGATACGATGGTGGTGGTCGATGTCGGCCTGACTGCCTGGTTCTTCCTCACGCCGATTCTGTACTCAGTGGAGATGATCGTTCCGGAGTTCGCCGCATGGATGTACCGGATCAACCCGATGGCGGCGATCGTCGCCGAGTATCGAACGATTCTTTACGAGGGCGGGGTGCCGGATCCACTGTTTATGGGGAGAACCGGGGTCACCGCGCTGATCATGCTGGTGCTGGCCTATCTGTTTTTCAAGCGCCTGAATAGAAACATCGGGGAGCATCTCTAACTCATGGCCTTGCCACGACGTCGAACACAACGCGCTGATGTTGCGGTGGAGTTCCGGGACGTGTCCCGACGATTCATGCTCTACCACGAACGGCGAAACTCTTTTCAGGACTGGTTCATCGGGCTGATTCGCCCGCGGGGCAACGCCGAGGAGTTCTGGGCCTTGCGCGACGTCAGTTTCAGCGTTGGCTGGGGTGAATCGCTTGGCGTGCTGGGTCGCAACGGCGCCGGGAAAAGCACGCTGCTCAAACTGGTGACGCATATCCTCGAGCCGACCAGTGGCGAGATCTCGCTCAACGGTGATACCCACGCCATGCTGGAGTTGGGGGCTGGATTCCATCCGGAGCTTTCGGGGCGAGACAACGTGTATCTCAACGGCAGCATCTACGGGCACGATCGCCAGACGATGGCGGATCGGATTGACTCGATCATCGAGTTCGCCGACCTCGAGCAGTTCATCGACACACCGGTGAAGCATTATTCGTCTGGCATGTTCATGCGGCTCGGATTCGCGATCGCGGTCCACATGGACCCGGAGATCCTGGTCATCGATGAAGTGCTGGCGGTTGGCGACGCCAATTTTCAGGCGAAGAGCCACCGGGCACTGCATCAGCTCAAGGATCAGGGGACGACGATCCTGTTCGTCTCCCACAACGCCGAGCAGGTCCGGAGTTTCTGCGACAAGGCGATTCTGCTGGAGAACGGCCGCCTGATCGACAGCGGCAAGGCCGAAGACGTGGTCGACCACTACGAGCGTCTGCTGGCTGGTTCGTCTGGAACGGACTCCATGGAGTTGATGCGGCTGCGGGTGCTCGATCGCGATGGCCGCTCCGCTGAGACGGTGATTGGCGGCGATGACATCGAGTTCGAAGCGCTCTTGCGTGTCTCCGGAGACAGCATACCGGGCGATCTGACGCTGGGGATCGATGTCTATGACGCACATGGCGTTCATCTCTTCGGGAGATCCTCCGCGGTGCCGACTGAACTGCCAATGAACGAAGTCGATGGTGGCAAGTTGGCAACGGCAAAGGGACGGATTCACCGGATGCCGATCAGGTCCGGTGAGCTGCATCTGGTGGCGACCCTCCAGCGCGCTGGCGACGCCGAGCAGGTGCTCGGGCGCAGCGAGACCAATGTTGAGGTCACACCACCGGCGATCTCCGCTGAGCGCGGCATGCTTCATCTGGATCAGGAGTGGCACTGGGCGGCCGATGGTCGGGTGCAGGTTAACAGAAAGACGGGAAGTGAGGACGACGGACATGGATGATGTTCAACGCTGGGCCGGTCTCTACCGGGTTCTCGAGGACGGGATGGACATTGGAACCGAAGCCTGGACCCGAGAGGTCGGCTCGGATCAGATCAGATTGACGTCCTTCATCACCCGGAGCGATGACGCGGAGTTCGAGGAAGAGATCGAGATCATCCTGGAGCCAGACTGGCGTCCGCTGCAAGTCAACATCGATCGGGAGACGAGCGAGGGAACACGCCGGTACGTCGGACGCCGGGTCGGTAATTCCTGGATCAGTCAGGTGATTCGTGAGAGTGGACCGATGCGGACCGCCACCCTGGCGTTCGATGAGTCCACCCATGTGGACTACTTCACGGCCCACACCAACAGTGTCAGCATCCAGCGATTGCCGCTGAATCCGCGTTCCGGACAGGAGATCGACGTTGTGTTTATCGATCCTGATACCTGGACGCCATCACTGGTGCGCCAGAAGTACGCCCGCCAGGATGACCCGGAGCCGTTCGAGGTGGCCGGGGTGATGGCGACTCGGGAGTGGTTGTATCAGGGGATGTCCGGGGTCGAATTTCGCATCTGGACTGATGATCTGAACATTATCCTCAGCTACGAGGATACGTTTGAGACAGTCGAATACCACACGGTGGTTTAGGTCGGGTTATTGGCTGGATTCGAGTGATTGAACGACCGTCTCGAACAACGCCCGGGCCTGGTCGACCTGAGCATGATCGGCATCCGGCTGGTAGCCAGATGTCAACGAGATGGCGATCAGGAACTCTTCGTCGAGCAAGTACGCGACATCGACCAGCGCACCTTCCTGCGAGATCGTTGCCCGAACCAGACTGCGCCCTTCGATCTCACCGATACTCCAGATCCGTGCGCTATCCCGTCCGCTGAATACATCATCGGCGAACGCAGCTGGATCGGTCCCGAACTCATTCTCTTCAACCGAGATCGCCAGTTGAAGCGGAACATCCGGGTCTGCCGGAGCGAGTTCAGCGCGATAGCGATTCTCGGAATCGGACTGGACGGCCGTCCCCCAGTCCTCCGGGTGACTGATCGTCCACTCACCGGGCAAATGCGTGGTTTCCCATGTCTCCGCCTGCTCGCGCAGATCACTCATCCGGCGTTCGCGGTCTTCCATCCAGGCGATAACGTACCACTGGCTGACCGCCTGGAACGTTGCGTCCCCGTTCGATGAACTGCCACTGACCAGGATTCCGCAGAAGTTCCCGTCGTGGTCGGTGAGTGCACCACCGACGAACCCGGAAATCAGATTCATGTCGGTGTCGTAGATCTGTGTTCCCCGAACCCGATAGTCGCCATTTTCTTCAGGCTGTGTCGTCCCGGTGATCGAACCATTGATCCGACCTGGCTCATCCGGGGCACCGTCGTACCCGTTGGCAAACACCTCGGTGCCATCACCAGGACGCTCGGTGCTTGGCTCGATCTTCACCAGATCGGTTTCCGGGATCTTGAGCATTGCCAGTCCGAGACTCTGATCGGTACTGACCAGAGCAGGGCGATGGGTTCGACCATTGGGCAGGAGCACTTCCATCGAGCTATCGATAACGTCGATCGATGTCAGCAGAAAGCCATCCTCGGAGATGATCACCGCGCTGCCAAGCAACTGGTCAGGGGCATCACGATCCCGGATGGGCAGGACTGACGAGCGGACCGAGCGATCCGTCGTTGAACTGACAGGTGTCGAAGCCGGGGTAGGTGAAGCGCCGGAGATCGTTGAATTGTTGCTCGATCCGATATCGATACATCCCCCGAGTGTCAGGGCACAGATGATCAGGATCGTTGACGCGATTGTGTTTCCCGGCTGAAGACGAAGCCATGATGCTGAACGGAGAGTTTCGAACACGAAACGCAAACTCCTGAGTTACCGGGTGAGATCGAAACGGAGACAATAACACTGCATCGGATTTTACGTCTCAGTGTCTGCATGAACAAGCAGGTTTCTGCATCAACCGAAGGTCCTGTCTCGCAGGCGTACTGGTCGTCGAACATCCCGATTTCACGGGCAAATGTGGACTGGTAGCGGTGATGAAAGTCCCCCGGGACTCCGTACTCTTTTCCCTGTCGCATATGTGTCCTGGCGTCGTAGACTGCAGTTATGCGCAGGACGAAGCGACGTGTATCGCCAGAAACGACGACAGGAAAACGAATGCGACACTGGATCGAACCAACTCGGGTCTTGCTGGTGGACGATGACCCTGCCTTTGTTGGACGGGCGAAAGAAGCCCTTTCGTCGCTAGTCTGCCTGCGAACCGTTAGCAGCGGTAGCGCAGCACTGTCGACCGTTCCGCTGTGGAAGCCAGACGTCATCCTTTTTGATCTTCTAATGGTGGATATCGACGGCTTCACGTTTCTGGAGCGATTGTCCGAACGCTCGCTGGAGCACCATCCACATCTGCTCTGTATTACCGATGGGCGAGGTGCCGGAACCCGTGTGTGTCCGCTGCCGAACTGGCGTGTTGGGACGCTGGTGAGATCGTCCGGAGTTCACGAACTCCGTTCAGCGGTGCGGCAGGCTATCCGCTGGCGTAATTCGGACGTGAGCGTTCTGGACTACGGAAGTTGTCGCCGGACTATTCGTCCGACCGCGCAAAATTGATCTGATCGCTGATGGTGATGTGTACCCCGTCACGCTTCATCTCTTCGATCGCGTGACCTGAATCTCCCGGATTGATATCGACACCACGCACAGCGTCTACAATCAGATGCGTCCGAAAGCCCGCCTTTACGGCATCCAGAGCACTGGCCCGCACGCAGTAGTCGGTAGCCAGCCCACCAACGAAAACCTCTTCGATATCCTCGGCGTGCAGCGTTTCGACGAGCGATTTTCCATCGTCCGTCTTGCCTTCGAATGCGGAATAGCCTTCATCCTCGTCCGGATCGTCTCCTTTGGTGATCACCACGACATCAGCAGGCAGTTCCAGATCTTTGTGGAACTCGGCTCCAGTGGTTCCCTGAATGCAGTGTGGAGGCCACGGGCCGCCCCGTTCCTGAAAATGAGCACTTTGCTCCGGATGCCAGTCCCGCGAAGCCACCACGGGATACCCGGCAGCCTGAAACTTCTCGATGGTCCTGTTCAGGACCGGCACCACGGCATCACCATCTTCAGCGGGAAGCGCACCGCCGGGACAGAAATCGTGCTGAACATCGACAATCAACAGGGCGCGCTTGATGGACATAACGGCCAATCATCCTTTCAAATTGTTCGCGAGCGGAGACGGCTCGGCATCGAATGCCGTCTCCCATCTAATCTTGCCAGTCACCGGGGTCCGGATGTCGCAGCCGGATGCGGCGATCAGGAGAATTCGACCTGTTCCGGCGGGATCGTCTCTCCGGGCTGACTGAGCCCCTCCCGGATCGATGTCACCAGCCTCGGCACCAGGAACCAGGTTGCGAAGGCGAGGGCTGCTCCGGCCACGACATCGAGCACGAAGTGGTTGCCGGTTCCGACAACCGCGAGGCTCATGAGAATCGGGAAGATCGTTCCGATGATCCAGTGCCGGCGTTGTCGACCGATAGCGATGACCCCGATCCCCACGAAGACCGCAAATCCCACATGGAGGCTCGGCATCGCCGCATACGGGTTGTAGAGCATCTCGATACTGTTCTGGTGGTAGTCGACCGGGCTATACGCAGCCAGCGTGTCCACGAATCCACTCGATGTGAAGAATCGGGGCGGAGCCAGCGGGATCAGCGTATAGGTAATCAATCCCACAGCAAGCATCCCGAGAAAGATGTTTCGCACATCCGGGTAGCGATCCTGGTGCCAGATGAAGACCCAGAGGGCGAAGAGGATCAACGCCGGCATGTGGGTATAGACATATATCGAGTTCACGGCCCAGATAAGCCAGTCATGCTGCAGAATCAAGCTCTGAAAGCTGAGCTCCCAGGAGATCCCCATCCAGCTCTGTAGCTGCATGAGCTGATGAGCATTGTGGAACGCGTCAGCAGCGCGCCCGGATACCAGCCCGCGCGTCGTGAAGTACGCCATGAACAGGCCAACGACGATGGTGACCTCAAGGACACCTCGTCTGGCCAGATATCCGGCGCTGTATTGGTTGTGCTGATCGCAGGTACCTGTGTTGTTCAAACAGTTTTTCCGTTGTGTTCCTGCATCGAGTGCTCGAGCATATGAAGTTAGCGTGGTCACGTGGTGCGATTGAGACGAACATCCCGCCTCATACTAAACTCCGGATGGAGTACCACAGTTACGCGTTTCAACGATTCTCAGAAGTTGCTGATTCCTGTTGTATAAGAGCAATTAATGTACCCCGATTACAGTGAGGTTGCAGAATTGTTCGCGGTGCCCTAGAATACTGTACGAACGCGTGTACGTACAGTCTGGCGGTCTGGTAACGCTTCTGGAGGGTAACCGTGATGAATGTGGCGTCCGATCTGACGATCAGCGAGACAGTAGAGCAGTTCTTTGCTGATCTCAGGCTTTCTCCCCGTACGAAGAAGACCTATCGTGCGGCAATCAATCGGTTCCTGGCTTTCGTGCATGAGGAGCATGATCTCGATCCCAACGGGCGCACCGTTCTGGCGCTGAACGAGGAGCACGTAACGGATTTCGTTGCGCGTATTATGCCGGCCGATATCCGGGCTCCTGAAGAAGTATCTCAGATGCGAACCGCTCAGACGCAGCTCGCGGCGATTCGGAAGTTCTACGGCTATCTTTCATCCTATGATCTCAATCCGGATATCTCGACCGAGAAGCTCCGGACCCGGATTCAGGCGATGATGCCCCGCTTCTCGCCACCACCACCAGATGTCCATACGTCGGATCTGGATCTCATTGTCGAGTATGTCAAGCGGATGCCGCATGACTCCAGTCCCAGCAAAGAGCTGCGACGCCGCAAAGTCCGCGCGATGATCCTGTTTCTGTATCGGACCGGCGTTCGAGTATCCGAACTCTGTGGACTGCGGCGACGAGATGTCGACCTCAACGCCGGGGCGGCCGGAATCTACCGGGCCAAGGGCGGCAAGAGTCGAACCGTGCATTTTGACGCCGAAACGGCCGAAGCGCTGGTTGCGTACTGGACGGCCCGCAAGGACGTTGGTCGAGCGATGGGGAACTATCCGGCATTTAGCGGCCGGGATCGAATCGGAGAGCCCGGCAACGCAATCAGCCCACGAACGGTGGAGCAGATCGTGGCCGATCTCGGGTCAGCGGCTGGGGTGGAGAACCCGATCACCCCGCACTCCTTCAGGCACGGACTGGCCACTGAGCTGGTTCGTCGTCGGGTGCGAGAGTCGACCGTGCAGACGATCCTGGGTCACGCCTCGCCAGCCACCACACGTATCTATGTTCACAAGACAGCGATGGAAGTGGCGGATGAGTACCAGGAAGCCTTCGGCGACTACCGCCCGCCAATCGGCGCGGATTAGGATGCTTCAAATAGACGTCCCCCCTCTCCCAATGTTGGGAGAGGGGGCCGGGGGTGAGGGCCATTATCCCCCTCACACCGCCCTTGCGTACTTCTCCACGTACTCATGCAGGTTCCGGTGCATCTGTTGATTGGTCACCACGCGAGTGACCCCCGCCGCCTGGGCTTCTTTGCGGGCATCGAGGTCCTTGTGCGGACCGAAGGCAACGATCGGCGGGGCGCTATCCGATTCCAGGATCGGCTCCAGCGCGCTCCAGTCCGGTTTCGCTCCCAGATCGATCAGCACCAGCACAGGGTGCGACGCTTCGACCGTCGAGAGCAGTTCAGGTTCACGCTTGACAAGTAACGGCTCATAGCCGGCCTTCGTCAGTTCGTTCTTCACCTTCACCGAAAAGAACAGATCCCGAATCATCACCACGATCTTGTCAGCGCTCTGCGATTCACTCATTCGTTGGCATCTCCAGGGTGTCTACGATGTTTCGGGCTTCGGCCAGCCAGGAGTGATCGGTGTCATCAGGAACCGAGCATCCATTGGCAAGGATAAACTTTCGGCCGCCGGACTGCTTGAGCGCATCCTCGGCTTCTTCGCGGATCTTCTCGACGGGACCGTTGGAGAGCGGGCCGAACTCGTGCCAGCCGCCCATCAGGCACTTGCTGGTTTTTGCCCGGGCTTCTCGAAGGCTCGGGCCAGCCAGTCGATCACTCCAGCTGACCACCTGAACCGGGTAGTCCAGCACATCGTCGAACATCAGATTGCCGTCACCGTGGACATGCATGATGTTCAGCCAGCCGTCGATCACACCCTGCAGCGCCATCAGATCATAGGGTCGA
>SLFF01000196.1 GCA_007124395.1 Thermomicrobiaceae bacterium
TACTCGAAATCCTGCGTCGGATCTCACGTGGTGTAGGCAATGGTCTCGACCTCCCTGAATCTGAACCTGCTCACGTTCGTTCGCACCGACTCTTACGACCAGACGTTCTTCTTGAAGTCATCGGCCGCACTCTTGATCGATTCGATCATGTCATCTTCCAGTCGACCCTGATCAATGATCGCCTTCAGCAGATCAGCGTGCGATGTTCGCATGTGCTCCAGGAACCTTGCTTCGCACTCACCGACTCGCTCCACCGGAACATCATCCATGAATCCGTTGGTAATGAAGAAGATCGAAACAACCTGTTCCTCAACCGGCATCGGCTGATACTGTGGCTGCTTGAGAATCTCCGTCAGCCGGGACCCCCGATCGATCTGCCGGCGGGTTGCCGGGTCGAGGTCAGACGCAAACTGAGCAAACGCTGCCAGCTCACGGAACTGAGCCAGTTCCAGCTTCATCTTGCCGGCCACCTGGCGCATAGCACGAATCTGGGCGTCACCACCCACACGCGAAACCGACAGTCCTGCGTTCACAGCTGGTCGAACACCAGCGTAGAAGAGGTCGGTTTCCAGGAAGATCTGGCCATCAGTAATCGAAATAACGTTGGTCGGAATGTACGCCGAAACGTCGTTACCCTGCGTCTCAATAATCGGAAGGGCGGTCAGACTGCCGCCGCCGAGATCGTCACGCAGGCGTGCTGCGCGCTCGAGCAGACGGGAGTGCAGGTAGAAGACGTCGCCAGGATAGGCTTCACGTCCTGGTGGACGACGCATCAGCAGCGAGACCTGACGATAGGCCCAGGCGTGTTTGGACAGGTCGTCATAGATCACCAGCGCGTGTCCGCCGTTCTCCATGAACTCCTCGCCCATCGAACATCCGGCGTACGGAGCGATGAACTGCATCGGTGCCGGGTCAGCTGCGGAAGCAACAACGACGATGGTGTTATCCATTGCGCCGTGGCGCTCAAGGATAGCCACGGTCTGTGCGACCTGTGCGCGCTTCTGGCCAATTGCTACGTAAATCGAGACGACGTCAGTGCCCTTCTGATTGATAATCGTGTCAATCGCGATGGCACTCTTACCAGTCTGGCGGTCGCCAATGATCAGCTCACGCTGGCCCCGGCCGATCGGAATAATGGAGTCAATTGCCTTGACCCCGGTCTGCAGGGCGGTATCGACGTCCTGCCGGACGATAACGCCAGGTGCAATACGCTCAACCGGTCGGAACTTGTCCGATTCGATCGGGCCTTTGCCATCAAGCGGCTCACCGAGCGCGTTGACAACACGGCCGACCAGCGCTTGTCCAACTGGAACCTGAATAATGCGGCCAGTTGCCTTGACTTCGTCGCCCTCTTCAATGTCGGTGTACTCACCCATGATGATCACACCAACGGAGTCCTCCTCGAGGTTGAACGCCATTCCCATGACGCCCGTGGAGAACTGAACTAGTTCGTTGGCCATGACATCCCGCAGTCCGTGGACCTGGGCAATACCGTCACCGACCTCCACGACATAGCCAACGTTCGTCACCGATAGCTCAGTGCCGAACGATTCAATCTGCTGCTTCAGAATGTCGCGTATCTCAGTCGATCGTGCGACCATGACTCCTCCAGAATCTCGAAATTGGCCACTCGCCCATCCGGGATCATGCGCCTGTCGTTGCTATTGTGATCAATCAGGCAACGCTCGCCTGCGTCTAGTTGGCTAGACGCCGCTTCAGCGATGCCAGCTGGGTGCGGACACTACCATCGAACAGATCGTCACCGATCTGCGCAACGATACCGCCAATAATCTCCGGGTTGACTTGCGGAACGATCTCGATCTGCTTGTTCAGGATCGTACTCAGACGCCCCCGAACCATCTCGAGCTCTTCCTCTGTCAGTTCGACCGCGGTGGCCACGCGAGCCACAGCGATCCCGCGTTCCTCCAGCACCAGTGCCTGGAAAACGGCGACAACGTCCTGAATCTGATGGAAACGTCGCCGTTCGAGCAAGAGGAGAAGAAGGTTGCGCAACAGCACCTGGCTCTCATCGGGAAGCATACTGGTCAAAGCTTCCACCTTGGCGCTGCGCCGAACCGCAGGACTCTGAAAGTAGTCCATTGTCCCGGGGTCGCTGAGAACGTCAGAGATCATAAGGAAGTCCAGCTCCCACTGATCAACCAGACCGTGTTCTCTGGCAACGTCAAACGCAGCCTGTCCATAGCGCTTTGCGGCACCAGCGACTGCCATTTCGTGCTCCCCCTCTTGCTGCGCGTACCGTTAATCGTATCAAGTGTGCTACATCCGGAAGACGTAGCGGTGTTCTAGTCCTGCGGCTGCTGCGCCTCGGCCTCGGCCAGTGTCTCGCGAATCAGCTCAGCGTGCTTCTCGCGATCCAGCTCCTGCCGGACGATCTTGGTTGCCGCGGTGATCGCCAGGTCGGCGACCTCTCCGCGCAGCTCATCCCATGCCTGCTTGCGCTCGGCCGCGATAGTGGCCTGCGCCTTGTCGATCATCTGATCAGCCTGGGTCTGGGACTGCTCACGCGCGCGGGTGAGAATCTGCTCACTGTTCTCACGGGCGGTGGAGAGAATCTCCTGTGCTTCGCGCCGTGCTTCAGCGAGGACTTCTTCATTTCTGGCCTGCGTGGCGGCGAGCTCTTGCTCCATCCGCTCAGCGGCTTCCATGCTCTCGCGGATACGCTCCTGGCGTTGATCCAGCATATTCGTGATCGGTCCCAGTGCGAACTTCCAGAAGATCGCAATGAAGAACACGAACGAAAGGAGCTGGATGAGAAGCGTGGTTAAGTCTATACCGAGCGCGTCCATTGACACTTCCTCATCGTCAACCTCGGACCATCGCAAGTGGATCGAGCCTTGCCTGGGTTATCACCAGACCGCTCAGTTCCCGCCTGCGGACCAACGAAAACGCGACGTTGCAGCGCCCGCAAGCAAAAACTACTCGCGGGCGCCCAATTCGTGCGAACGTCTACAGCGCGAAGGCAATGATAATCGCGACAACGAACGCGTAAATCGCAATTGCCTCAGCCAGCGCGGCACCGATGATCATCGTCAGTCGGATAGCACCCTCGGCTTCGGGGTTGCGTCCCAGCGCCTCCATGGCGGCTCTAACAGCCATACCAATACCGAGCGCCGGTCCGATCGACCCAATACCAATTGCGAGCGCCGCGGCCATCGGAATGACTACATTCGGATCACTTACTTCGTTGAACACTCTTGCTTCCTCCCTCCATCGGCGCACCCCAGGCGAGCCGATGAACCACTAACTAGGCGATCTTCGAACCCGACCCCCGGGCGATCGCTCACAACTACTACTAGTCCCCGCTAGCCGATGCAGGCGAGGTCGTTCCCTTTTGTGCCTCCGACTCTGAATCCCCGTGATGAGATTCCGCATCTCCGTGATCATCATCATGCGCCGCAGCCAGAACAATGTAGATCATTGTCAGCAGCGCAAACACGAGTGCCTGAATTGCACCGAAGAGAACTTCGACATAAATGAAGATGACCGGAATCACCAGGCCAATTACGCTGATCTTGATGGCATTTGTAATGGTGTACATGACACCGAGAAGGACTTCACCCGCGAAGATGTTTCCGAAAAGACGGAAGGAGAGCGAAACAATGCGGGAGAGCTCACTGACAACTTCGATAAGGAAGAGCAACCAGGCCAGCCACCACGGGCCCGTGGCCATGTGCTTGAGACGGCCACCAACGCCATGGCTGGACACACCAGCGATCTGGACCGCAAAGAACGTCACCAGCGCCATCGCCAGTGTCATGTTCAGATCGGCCGTCGGCGCCCGGAACAGCAGCACACCTTCGCGGTCGCCGCTGAAACCTTCGAAGTAGATTGTCTTCATTCCTGGAAGAAGACCGGAATAGTTAGCAAAGAGGATAAAGATGAACGCGCCGCCAATGAGGGGGAAGATCTTGCGTGCGTATGACTTCCCTGCCGCGCTCTCTACGATGTTCAGTAGGAACTCGACGATCACCTCGAAACAGGCTTGCAAGTGGTTTGGCACGAGTGTTGCTCTACGAACAATCATCACGCCGCCGATGAGCAGTACGCCCATTACCAGAATCATGGTAAGGAAGGAGTTCGTGAATATAATCGCGAGGTCGGTACCCGGGATGGACACTCTGCCCAGTTCCCCAGGGGCGACATAAACATTCAAGTCCATCGATGCTCCTTGCCGTAAACCGTCGGCAGCCGACTGATTTCACCACGTTCCGCGCGAACCTGCAAGCGCGATTTTCAACGTCCTGCGATGGCCAGGCGATACAACTGGGCTCCTGCTACCAGGATACCCGCCAGCACGCCAGCCAGCGTAAAGATGGGGGTGGTGTCGAGCCATCGATCGAGAAGAATGCCCCCAAGGACACATATGATGAGACCGGCAACTACTGAGCAACCCAATCCCACTGCAAGGCCGGCGGCCCTGAGTTGCTGCCTGTCTCCGAGCGGGCTCTCATTCGGGTCCCGCAACGATTGCGAATCCTATCACAATGCCTCTACGCCCACAACGAATCAGGCACGCGTTGACTGCACCGCGAGTGCCTCGCCTAACGGCAGTGCCTGTTGATCACCTTCGTGCAGCACTTTCCGCGCAGCAGCGATGAAATGATCGAACAATGGATGTGGTCGCGTCGGTCTCGATTTGAACTCTGGATGGAACTGTACACCAACGAAAAAGGGATGGTCACGCAGCTCCATAATCTCGGCCAGCCGACCATCTGGGGACTGACCACTGACGATGAGCCCGGCGTTGGCCATCTGTTCCCGATAGGCGTTGCTTACCTCGAACCGATGCCGGTGCCGTTCGTCGACGGAACTGGTCCGGTAGGCGTTGGCGGCTTTCGTTCCTGGCACCAGTGAACAGGGATACAGCCCGAGACGCATCGTCCCGCCCATATCGACGTCGCGCTGATCCGGCATGATGTCGATCACCGGGTGCGATGTCTCCGGGTCGATCTCCGTGCTGTTGGCGCCGGTGAGCCCTAGGACACTGCGACAGAACTCGATCACGGCCATATGCAGACCGTAGCACAACCCGAGATAGGGAATCTTCCGGACGCGCGCGTACTGTGCAGCCACGACCTTACCTTCGATGCCACGGGCACCGAATCCACCCGGAACCACAATGCCAGAGACATCGCTCAGTTCGGCAAGCATCTCCTCGAAGTCATCCCGTTCAGAGTTGACCCAGACGATCTCTGCACTCAGATCATGGGCCAGCGCGGCGTGTTCCAGTGATTCCATAACGCTCATGTAGGCGTCGTGGAGCTCGACATACTTGCCCACCAGCGCAATCCGCACTGGCTGGCGTGGCTGACGAATCCTCGCGACAAGTGCCGACCAGTTCCGCAGGTCCGGCGCCATGTTCATCCAGCCGAAGTGCTCGCTCAGGTAACGTCCAAGCCCGAGCTCCTCGAGAATCAGCGGAACTTCGTAGATCGAACTGGCGGTCGGTAGCGGAATCACCGCGTCTTCATCAACGTCGCCAAACAGCGCGATCTTGGCCCGGACATCGTCCGGAACCGGCTGATCAGCACGACAGACCAGAACGTCGGGCTGGATACCGATCGCTCGCAGCTCCTTCACCGAGTGCTGGGTTGGCTTTGTCTTCATCTCTCCAGTGCTGGAGAGTTGTGGGAGCAATGTCACATGCAGGTAGAGAACGTTTCGCCGTCCCTCTTCCTTACGCATCTGGCGGATCGCTTCCAGGAACGGCTGACTCTCGATGTCTCCAACCGTTCCCCCGACTTCCACGACCACAACATCGGTCCGGTGCTGGTTAGCCACCATCCGGATGCGATCCTTGATCTCATTGGTGATGTGCGGAATGACCTGCACCGTCCCGCCGAGGAAGTCTCCACGCCGTTCTTTGGCGATCACTGAGGAATAGACCTGACCAGTCGTCACGTTGGACGCCCGGCTCAGATTCTCCTCGGTAAATCGCTCGTAGTGGCCCAGATCCAGATCTGTCTCGGCACCATCATCAGTCACGAATACTTCGCCATGCTGGTACGGGGACATCGTGCCCGGATCGACGTTGATGTACGGGTCGAGCTTCATGATCGAGACGCTCAGCCCGCGGCTCTTGATAAGGCGACCGATGGACGCCGTGGTAATACCTTTCCCGACCGATGACGCCACGCCACCAGTCACAAAGATGAATTTCGGCATGTGCTCCCTGCCTTCGCCATGCCAGGACGGCACGAATCCGTCTCACCGCGCGAACGCGAATCTGGCCTGTCCAGTCTCATCCGATTGATCAATAGAAAGTGAGAAGCCGGTTCAGGTTACCCCGCAACCGGCTCCAGCACTACGATTCGTACCGATTCTCCGACGTCAGACTTCCGAACCCGCAATTTCGGGAGAACTTCGTGTTCCGACGACGCCAGCTCCTTGAGGAACCCGTCGACCGGCTCTCGTTCCAGATCTCCGAACTCGGTCCGATGCTGCATCGGGATTACAATTCCAGGTTCGACCTGTGCAATGATCTCCGCCGCTTGCGCCGGAGAGATCGTCGGGCCTCCACCAGCAGGGACCAGCAGAACATCTACCGCGCTGATCATCTCAGCCTGCTGTTCGGTCAACACATGTCCGATATCACCGAGGTGGCAGATAATCAGATCCTCAACCTCGACCAGGTAGACGGTGTTCTTTCCGTACTGTTTTCCCCGCTCGCCATCGTGATAGGTCTGTATACCGTCGATCAGGACATCCTGAATCTCGTACTCGCCCGGGCCGTTGATGAGCCGGTAGCCGTCGCTGACCTGATCGAGCGCGGAGTGTCCCGAATGATCATGGCTGACGGTCACGATATCTGGCGACGAATTCCCGATATTGAACCCCAGAGAGCTCGGAACCGGGTCCATCAGTACCGTCACG
Source organism: Thermomicrobiaceae bacterium (assembly GCA_007124395.1). Taxonomy (GTDB): domain Bacteria; phylum Chloroflexota; class Chloroflexia; order Thermomicrobiales; family Thermomicrobiaceae; genus SLMJ01. The sequence goes on from SLFF01000196.1 coordinate 6,895, forward strand.
TCCCGGCTTGTAATCGTAAAACAGGCATGACCGTGCCAGGTGATTTCTGCCATCCACGCCATCCAACACATATGATCCAGCGATTGTTCAAGTGGGCTCGAAAAAGGAAAGGAATTCCAGCGGCCTATGAGAGTATAGCAACCGTCAGGATGGACTCCAACATCCCAGCGTCCACCAGGCGATGGCGAACCTCAGCCATCATCGTCGTTCCGTTCCAGTTCATCAAGCACCTGCCGGACTACATTCCAACCGTATCCCCGGCGCTGCAAGAACCCGGCCATGCGTCGACGCCAGACTTCGGGCTCCAGCCCCCGGTAGCGTTCCTGCTGTTTGATTGCCAGTTCGCGGGCCGCTCCATACTCATCGAGATCGGCTTCATCGATAGCCTGATCGATCATATCCGGCGAGACACCTCGCTGCCGGAGTTCGCTCTCCAGCATGCGTCGCCCACGTGGTCGATGCTGTTGCCGATTCTCGACCCAGAACCTGGCAAAGTCCTGATCGTCGACATAGCCGTACTCAACCATCCGCTCGATGGCCGACTGAATCGCTGGCTCTGAAAAGCCGTTACGGCGCAACCGTGATGAGATCTCAGAACTTGATCGGGGTCGATAGCCGAGTAGACGCAGCGCCTGGTTGATGGCCCGGCTCGCCTCATCGATAGACTCGAGTTCGGCGAGATCTTCATCGGTCAGGATCTGGCCGATCCGGAGATTCCGCTCCGACACCGCGATTCTGGGCAGCCCGATCCGGAACTCCCCGTCAATGAACAGGCTGACCCGTTCGGGATCTCGCACCTGATCCCGTATCTCGGTTATCCTTCCAGGGCGGCTTGATTCATCTTTCATGGAAGATGAGTATGCCAGTCCGTCGTCCCGAGGTCATTAATCGAACAGGCCTGGAACAATTCCACCCCAGCACCGCCGTCAAAACCAGGACTACCCCCGTCGCTCCCTTGAGAGCGGGAATCGAAAACGAGCGGCCTCCTCCGGATTCGGCAAGGCGGTTCGCTGGTTCATCATACTCAGTGTTCTGTTCGTCTTCGGTAGTGTCATTTTTCTGGGAGTCATCGGCTTCGCGGTCGTCAATCAGGCCCGTCAGGATGAAGCCGCTCCGGCAGATGCCATTGTGGTGCTCGGCACAGCCCAGTGGGATGGACAGCCATCGACCACCTTCCGTGCCCGGCTCGATCATGCCCATTCGCTCTATGAGCAGGGATACGCTCAGCTCATTGTGCTTACCGGTGGCGTTGCGCCAGGGGATGTGTACTCCGAGGCCGACGTCGGACACTCCTACCTGCAGAATCGCGGAGTTCCGCCCGAGAATCTTCTCTCGGTGCCGATCGGCTTGAACTCCCGGGAGAGCCTTGAAGCTGCGGCAGAGCAACTTACTGCACGCGGCCAGCACTCCGTCATTCTGGTGAGCGACCCATTCCACATGTTCCGAGTCAAGCAGATTGCCGGCAATCTCAACCTCTCCGCCAAGGGTTCACCGACTA
>SLFF01000420.1 GCA_007124395.1 Thermomicrobiaceae bacterium
GGCGAACTCGGACCCGCCAGCCATCGTGGCCCACGGTTTCGGCGGATTCAGGCCCATCGAGTCCATCATTTCGGTGGTTCCTTCGACACCTGGCCCGCCGAACCAGCCGAAGAGCTTCTGGCTGCCGTGACCGGTGAACAGCCCTCCATACACGCCACGCAGTGCCAGCAATCCAAAGTCCTTGAGCATGATTGCGCTCCTTTCTGGGAAGGAGTCAGTGCAACAACCGCGCCAAAGGGGGGAGAGCTTCGAAGCGGAATACTCGTGAAAAGCGTCGTCCTGGGCAACGTCGAAGGATCTGTGAGTCCCGCATCGGCCCGCCTCCGGACAGGTGTTTACGCCCCGGATGCCAGGGATTCCTCGACAAGCTCGGAATGACGTGGGGGCGCAGGCGGATCAGAGTAACCGCCGAATAGTGCGAGGTAACGTACACCGGGCCGGCCCCTACCGTGGAGCGCGGCATACGAAAACGCGCGACGGAATGTTCCGCCGCGCGTCTCTCATCTCGAAGTTGTGAGGCGGACTATCCCTCGATCAACATGCTCTCGGGATCTTCGAGCAGATCCTTGATCCGGACCAGGAACTGGACGGCTTCTCGACCATCCACGATCCGATGATCATAGGAGAGTGCCAGGTACATCATCGGTCGAACGGCGATCTCACCGTCGACTACCATCGGCCGCTCCTGGATCTTGTGCATCCCCAGAATCGCGACCTGCGGCGGGTTGAGAATCGGCGTCGACAACAGCGATCCGAAGATGCCACCGTTGGTGATGGTAAAGGTTCCGCCAGCCAGCTCATCGATCTTGAGCTTGTTGTCACGGGCTCGTGTGGCCAGATCGATAATGTCCTGCTCGATCTGAGCAAACGATTTGCGATCAGCATCCCGAACGACTGGAACAACCAGTCCATCATCGACACCGACTGCCACGCCGATGTCATAGTAGTTCTTGTAGACGATCTCATCGCCCTGAATCTCGGCGTTGACCTCCGGGAAGGATTTGAGCGCGCCGATCGATGCCTTGGTGAAGAACGACATGAATCCGAGTGAGACCCCATGGCGCTCCTTGAAGGCATCCCGACGACGCTTGCGGAGGTCCATGATCGCCGTCATGTCGACCTCGTTGAAGGTCGTAAGCATCGCGGCGTTCTGCTGCGCCTCGACCAGTCGTCTGGCTATCGTCTGACGGCGCCGACTCATCCGAACACGCTCTTCACGACGCGTCTCGGACAACAGCGAGAACGGCGCTGCGTCACCACCCGCTGCGGAAGCTGGTGCTGCGGCCGGGGCAGACTCGCCCGAGGTGCCATTGGTTGGCGCCGGTGCGGCCTGCGGTTGAGATTGCTGCTGCACGAAGCTGAGCACGTCTTCCCGGGTCACCCGGTCTCCATCTCCATGGACCGGAATCCGGCTGAGATCGATACTGTGCTCCTCGGCCAGACGTCGCACGGCTGGGGTGGCTCTTCGGCCACCACCGACCGGCTCGGCCTGTTCCTCACCGGCAGCGGCTCCCGTTTCCGCAGGCGTCGCAGCCTGAGCAACCGGCTCTTCAGACGGTGCGGTGGCTGCCTTCTGGGATTCTGAATCAGCCGCGGGAGCTGCAGCCGCAGCTCCGGCTTCGATGCTGGCGATCACTTCGCCGACTTCAACCGTATCGCCCTCTGACTTGTGAATCTGCTGGAGCACGCCGGCTTCTTCCGCGGCAATCTCCACGTTCACCTTGTCCGTTTCGAGTTCGACCAGCGTCTCCCCGGCGGAAACTGACTCACCCTCTTTTTTCAGCCAGGTGCCGACCATCGCGTCGACAACGGACTCACCAAGCTCGGGAACTCGAATTTCAGTCGGCATTCTTCACTCCGTAGGTCTCCTCCGGGACATTCGCGTCCTGGAATGCCTCGGTCACAATACGATTCTGCTCACTGTTGTGGACGTTCGGGTAGCCCTCTGCCGGGCTGGCTCGCTCTGGACGGCCAATGTATCGCACCTCGGAGCCTGATGGTAGCAGACTGCGAAGGCGTGGCTCCATATAGAACCAGGCGCCCATGTTCTTCGGCTCTTCCTGCAACCAGACCACGTCCCTGACATTCGGATACTGCTCGAGTATCGATGCAATCTCTTCACCCGGGAAGGGGTAGAGCTGTTCGACCCGAATCAGCGCAACCTGATCACTAGCTTCCCACTGATCGCTGGTCACCAGATCCACATAGACTTTACCGCTGCAGAATACCAGGCGCTTGACCTTGTCTGGCTGCTCGCCAGCTCGCGAGTCATTCAGCACCGTCTGAAACTGGCCGCTAGCCAGCTCTGACAGCGGAGAGCCTGCCCGCGGATGTCGCAAGAGGCTCTTCGGCGTCATCACGATCAGTGGCCGGCGCTCGGACTTGAGTGATGCCGCGTGACGACGCAGCAAGTGGAAATACTGGGCCGCGGTGGTGCAGTTGGCCACCCGGATGTTGTCTTCGGCAGCGAGCTGCAGGAAGCGCTCCAGACGTCCGCTGGAGTGCTCCGGCCCCTGTCCTTCGTAACCGTGCGGCAACAGCAGCACCAGCGAAGGGTGCTCCTGCCACTTGGCCCGTGCCGCAACGATGAACTGGTCGATGATGACCTGTGCAACGTTGATGAAGTCGCCAAACTGGCCTTCCCAGATCGTCAGCGTCTCCGGCGCCTGGACACTGTAGCCGTAATCGAAGCCGAGCGTCGCCGTCTCGGTGAGTGGGCTGTTGTACACCGCAAACGATGCTTCTGCTCCATCGAGATGCTGCATCGGCGTGTATCGGTTCCCGTTCTCCACATCATGGAACACCAGATGCCGCTGGCTGAAGGTCCCCCGCTCGGTATCCTGACCTTCCAGCCGGATCGGGGTACCGTCCTTAATGATGGAGGCAAACGCCAGCGCCTCGGCATGGGCCCAGTCGAGCGAGTTCTCCTGTTCGGAGGCATCGACACGGCGCTGAATCTGACGCTTGAGCTTCGGGTTCAGGGAGAAGCTGTCCGGGAAGGTATACAGCTGGGTGTTCAGATCCCGGAGCGTCGATTCAGCGACCCCGGTCTCTGTGGAGAACACCCGACCATTGCTGCCGGTCTCCACCAGTCTGGGAGGGGCTGGCGGTTCATAATCGTCCTGGTCGATCCGCTTCTTGATCTCGGTGAGGTCCGCCAGGGCCTTTTGATCCAGCGCGTCGGATTCAGCTTTCGGCATCACCCCCTGCTGATCGAGCCGATCGGCCCAGATCGCACGAACGGTTGGATGCTTGCTGATCTTTGCGTAGAGGCGGGGCTGGGTGAATCCGGGCTCGTCGCCCTCGTTGTGACCCCATCGCCGATACCCGATCAGATCAACCAGGAAGTCCTTCTGGAACTTCTGCCGGTAGGCGTAGGCAATCCGGACTGCGGCAATCGCCGCCTCCGGGTCATCAGCGTTGACGTGGATAATCGGGATCTCGAACCCACGGGCAATATCGCTGGAGTACATCGTCGAGCGAGATTGCCACGGTTCCGTGGTGTAGCCGAGCTGATTGTTGGCGATGATATGCAGCGAACCACCAACGTTGTACCCCGGTATCAGGGAAAGGTTCAGGGTCTCGGTTACGACACCCTCACCGGGGAAGGCGGCATCGCCGTGAACCATGATCGGAATGCCCTTGCTGGTATCCAGCTCCGGGGCACTGCCGGTATCACGGCGTTCCTGAATCGCACGCGTCATCCCGGCAACCACCGGATTCACGAACTCAAGGTGACTCGGGTTGGAAGCCATCCGGACGCGCACACCCAGGTCGCCCGGCTCACGATCCCAGCCAAGGTGATACTTCACATCACCGGTCCAGCCAGCATCGGAATCGTGAAACAGACCCTTGCCGGCAAACTGGGCGATGCTCTGCTCGTAACTCTTGCCGAGAATGTGAACCAGCGTGTTGACCCGACCGCGATGGGCCATGCCGATCATCACGTTGGGAATCTCATCCGTGGCAGCATGACGAACAACGTCGCCGATCATCGCCACCAGCATGTCGTTGCCCTCGACCGAGAACCGCTTCGCCCCGAAGAACGCTTTGTGGATGAACTTCTCATAGGCCTCGACATCGGTGAGTGTGCCGAGCAGTTCGCGTTTCTCTTCGGCGCTCAAAGGTGGCGAGACCTGCGAAGTCTCCGCGGCCAGCTGCAGCCAAGCGCGTTCGTCCGGATTCTGCACATGCTCGAAATCGAACCCGGTTGGTCCGCAATAGGCCTGGCGCAACCGGTTGATCGCTTCGAGCGCGGAACCGGCCTGTTCGGCAATTGGCCCCCCGACAGCTTCTGCAGGCAATCCCTGCAAATCAGCTTCGGAGAGACCGTGGGTAGCCGGATCGAGCAACGGATCACCCGGTGGCTCACTACCGAGCGGATCGAGCTGGGCGCCACGATGCCCGGAACGTCGAATCGCCCGTGCCAGGTTTCCCACCGCCATCAGGCGTGAGATATCGACCGCCGCTCCGGCTCCGGCAGCAACCGCCGACGCGCCATTCGTCGAATACGGAGTCCACTGCTCGAACGCCTGGCGAGTTACCGGGTCTACCGACTCCGGATCCTGTGTGTAACGCTCGTACAATTCCAGAACATAGCCGGAATTCGGGCCATGAAACAATGCTTCAAGAGTCATCGGACGACACCCACCTATCTAGGCTGAGGCGGCCAACACAAAAACACGCGACCATGGATGGTCGCGCACCACGTCGGCGCTGGTACCTGATTTCCTTGCACAGGGGTTGGGGGACGGCTGAAAAGCCGGCACGCCCGGGGAAATGCTGACCTGGGACCGAACCTGCCTGCACGGTTCTCCCTACCAATCGCCGGGGGCAATAGCAGCCTTGTGTGACGCGTCGTCAATCGGCTACGCGGCATCGACAATCCGGCTACCACCCGGCAAATAACGTCGGAATCAATGGTACACCAACTTCACAAAATTCGGGATACCTTGTTTAAAGTCCGATCTCAGACTGAGATCGCACGTCTCGTGCCAGTTTGGCCGGACCCTCATCCCCGGTTTGACAGGGATCCGGCACACTCCGTAGTATGATTCTTGCTGTTGACTCAAGAAATTTCGTGACCCGGTGAGTACCTCACCCGACCGGACGTCTGTAGCGGCAGGAGAGAGTTCATAATGTCGACACCCAGCGACAACAAGCAGCCCGGGGTTGAAGAGACCACCTGGAAACAACCGGCTGGCAACGTTCCGACTGACGCAACGAAGGCGACCCAGGTCGAGCTCGAAAACGTCGAAGGCGAAACGGTGTTGCTGGATCAGAGCAGTGCCGAACACGTTCGCGGCGACCGGGTGACGATGAAGATGAGCAAGGCATCGAGCGTCGAAGCCAGCAGCGTCCAGATGGAAAAGAGCGCGGCGGTCTCGGTTGAGGCCGACCGGGCGGCCATGCAGGAATGTGCTGCGGTTCACGTGGATGCCAATCACCTGCGCATGGTGAAGAGTGAAACGATTTTTGCGCAGAGCAATGAACTCATCATGGAAGATGGTTCGCAAGCCATCCTGATCATTACCGGCGGGCTGACTGGAGAAGCCAAAGCGCTAATCCGGGCACCAGCTGCGGCGGTTGTCGGCGCACTGTTCGCCGTACTGGCCGCCATCATGTTTGCCATCATTCAGGGATCGAGGAAGTAACTATGGGTTTTTTGACTGGCCTGTTCAAATTCGCTCTGGGCGGGGCTATCGGGGCCGCCGTTGGCGCCGGGGTTGCCATGTTGCTGGCACCGCAGAGCGGCGAAGAGCTCAAGGCAAAGATCGATCAACGTATGGAAGAGGGCAGGCAGGCGCGTGCTGAAGCCGAAGCGGCAACCCGTGCCGCGATGGAGCAGGAATTCCGCCGTATGGTCAACGACGAGAACGCGCTACGCGCCAGCCCGACCAATGGCACGGCAACACAGACCTCGACAAGCTCCAGCTAGCCACTGCTCCAATCTTCGTCATCAATCAGGCGTCACCCGCGGGTGACGCCTTGTTTGTGTTCAACGAACGCGGCGACGTGAAGAACACCACCATCATCGACAGCATCACCAGGGCAAAGATCGAGAAATTGAACCGGCCGCTGCTACTCATCACCACCACGTTGGTGATGTGAAACCCGATACCGATCGGCAACGCCACGTATCGTAGCCGGGGATGCCAGAAGGCCGCCGCCAGAAACAGCTCCGTGACCACCGCCATGATCGCCAGCACATCAAGTGAGATGATCCGCTCGATCCGCTCGCGGTAGGCCGGTTCCAGCGATCGTTCCAGTACCCGACCGGAGAGAAAGCCCTCATTGAACTTGGTAATAGCCGCGAATCCATAGACACTGGTCAATTGCAGCTTGATCAGCATAATCGCCCAGAGAGGGGTCAAACCGTCGCCACTGCCTAGCCAGGCATCAACACTGTAGCGAGACCCGGCCCCGGCAATCGACATCAGCGCCACGAGCAGCGCGGACAGGTAAAGGTGGTTGCTATACATCTGCTGATCAACACCGATAACCAGCAGAATAGACACCGCCAGCAACGCCCCGGAGGTGCGCGTTCCAAAACCCACGATAAAGAAGAGCGAAAACAGCACCCAGAACACGCTGGCACCGGTGGCGATGATTCCCGCCGGTGTTGCAATCTCCAGTGGTCCATAGGGATAGAGCACGGTATCGGAAGTCTGAAACTCGTGCAGGATTGCCGCCGTCACCAAACCTTTGAACAGAACCGCGATCCCCAGAATGATCCGGGCGATGCCGAGCGCACGGCCATCGACACGTTCATCCAGAAACGCGGTCAGCGATTGCACGGGAATACCGATTCCAGCTCACCACTCGACGGCGAATAGAGCTCGAGCGACTCGGCATCGATCACTCGGTCACACAGCTGCTCGAGCACCGGAGCGGTCAACCGCATCTCTGCCCGCACGCCAAATACATGGTCGCTGAACTCGACCTCGACTCGTTCTCCGTCAGGCAAGAGGGCAACGATGTCTTGCCGGGGATTTTCCCGGGAATACATCTGCCAGCCCCAGCGGTTCGCCCCATCCAGCGGATACTGAATCACCGGAACGATGAACTGAAGCGTCAGCACGGCGGCAATCGTGATCAGAATGGCCAGATAACGTCGAGACATACGATTTTCAACCCGCATGAAGGCAAATACAGTTCAGCGACAGCAACACTTCCATGATTGTCGCTTCTTCATACATTGCCCATAGCCATGCAGTCCTGACCCGGAGTCTGACATCGTCACGGTTCTGTGACGCGAATGGCAACTGCGAAACATCTGGTTAACCTGTTTCCCCTATCATTAGAAGTGGAGCGGTCGACATCGGCGCTCTTCACCGACGCCTCGCACGGCACACGACACGAGAAACGGAGGCCCAGAATGGTCATCATGAAGACACTTTACAAGCGCGCTCTCAAACCGATCCTGTTCAAGTTCGATCCAGAGCTGATCCATGATGTGTTCGTGGCGGGCGGGGAGATCATGGGCAAGTTCAGCCTGACCCGTGGCTTGATCGGCACCTTCTATCGCTATAATGGGCCGGATATCTCAAAAACGGTCGATGGGATTCGCCATCACACCCCGATCGCGCTAGCCGCCGGGTTCGACTACAACGGTCGATTGACCCGGATCCTGCCGAGTGTCGGCTTCGGGGGTGACGAGATCGGCTCGGTCACCGCTCGTCCGTGTGACGGCAACGATCCACCCCGGCTTCGCCGGTGCATCAAATCCGGTTCACTGGTGGTCAGCAAGGGCCTGAAGAACGAGGGCGTGGATGCGTTCATCCGGAAGATGAAGCGAACTCCGCGCGAACCAGGCTTTGTACTCGGCGTCAGCATCGCGCGAACCAACGATGACAGAGCCGTCGGCCTGGAAGAAGGCATCGACGACTATGCAACCTCGCTCCGGAAGCTGGTGGAGGCGAATGTTGGCGATTTCTACACCATCAACATCTCCTGCCCCAACGTCCACGGTGGCGAGAGCTTCGCTGAGCCAGCCGCACTCCAGCAATTGCTGGAACGGCTCACGGAGATCCGGCACGACAAGCCGATGTACGCCAAGATGCCGATCAACCTGCCGTGGGACGAATTCCGGGAGATTGCCGACATCGTGGTCGAGTACGGCCTCGACGGGGTCGTTATCGGTAACCTGAACAAGAACTACGACTCGCTGCGTCACCGCGATGAAGCCCCGGCCGACTATGCCGGTGGCCTGAGTGGCGAACCGTGCCGCGATCTCTCCACCGATCTGATCCGGCACACCCGTGATCACTACGGTGATGACCTGACGATCATCGGCTGTGGCGGTGTCATGACCGCCGAGGACGCCATGGAGAAGTTCCGGGCCGGAGCCGATCTGCTGCAACTCATTACCGGGATGA
>SLFF01000382.1 GCA_007124395.1 Thermomicrobiaceae bacterium
GATTCAGTTCAGCGGCGAGGAAGATGTCAATACCCGCACCATGCAGGTTCATCTCGATTCCGTTCGCAATATCTCGGAATCATGATTGGGACAGGCAGAATGTGACAGACTACACTGGTCAGCAAGTCACAGGTGTGCTATAAAACACAATAGTGGCCAAGGATTTCCGCGTGAATGTCCCCAGGAGACAGAAGAGGGCCTGTCACCGATCTCATCTCGCCGAGAAACCTGAGCCAGGTAGATACAAATGACACCGGCATATTTCGACGCCTGGTGTCAAGCACCCGTCACTAAGGAGACCCCAAGAGATGAGTTTCGCTGACAAGACCCTGAACTGCCGTGACTGCAACGCGGAGTTCGTGTTCACCATTGGTGAGCAGGAATTCTATGTCGAAAAAGGCTTCACGAACGAGCCGAGCCGCTGCCCGGAATGCAGGCGCGCCAACAAGGCCCGCCGACAGCCAGAAGGTGGCAACAGCTACGGTGGCGGATTCGGCGGACAGCGCCAGGATCGCCAGATGTACTCGGCAACCTGCAGTGAGTGTGGAAAGCCAACCGAAGTACCGTTCCAGCCAAAGCCGGATCGACCGGTCTACTGCAACGATTGTTTCCGCAGTAACCGACCGCCGCGTCAGTACGATCGCTACTAGACGATCGCATAGCTGATCCCGAATCAGAATGTTCAACGCCCCTGGCCAGACCCTCGGCCAGGGGCGTTTTCCTGTTCGTGTGTGCAATTGTTCTGCGTGTGCCGGGGGCTCCGCAGCGGAAACCCTCAGTGCTACTGCTGATTCGGGGGATGTGCCTGAGCCGGCGGCTCATGGCTGGCCTCACCATCCGACCCCACCAGATAGTGGATCGTCAGCGCACCGAGCGTGATCTGATCGCCATGTTTCAGCACGGCGGCTCGTACCATCGTGCCGTTGATCCGGGTGCCGTTGCGGCTGTCCCGGTCCATCAGCTCGTACTTGCCATCCGGCCGGAGAATCACTTCGGCGTGGTAGGCAGAAACCGTCGGATGATCGAGCATCAGATCATTGTTGTCGAATCTCCCGATCTGTACCCGATCCTGGGTGAGCGGAATCGTCTTGCCCGCAACGATCAGGCGGGGAACGGAATACTCCCCGGACTCTGACGATCGGAATCGATCCATCATCTCCGGCTGGAAAATATTCTCCCAGAAGTCAGCCAGCCGATCGACCAGATTCGGAAGCGCGATGGCAACCGGCGCCGCAAACACGAAAAAGATCGCGGCACCAGAGACTGGCCGGAGCGGGTCCTGCCCGTCTCCCCTGGCACGGCTATATATCCAGAGTAGCTGTACGAACCAGATAACAACGGAGAGTAAAACGACAATCGCCAGGATCCACTGGGTGCTCATTCAGCATCCCCCTTCATCACCCCGGCGACAGAGTATACGCTACAAAAGGCCATCCGCTCCGAACGGAAAGGTACTGATCTCATTCGCGGTTCATCATCACATCGCTACGCAGTCGGTGCGCTTTGCGCATCATCATTATGGGTATTCCTCCGAGCCAGCCAGAGAATGAACAGAATAGTCGGTATCAACACGATCATGCCGGCGGTCATCGGCAGTTCCGGACGGATACCGAAGAACCACCCTGCCGCAAACGGTGCCAGAGCAAAGCCCATTCCCGCCATGAACTCGGCCACGATATAGGCCCGGTTCCGAATCCGGTCCGGGGTGACATCGCTCAACGTGGCGTACATCACCGAGAATGTGGCCAGAAGTCCGCCCCGCAGGATGAATGCAATCGCGAAGATCCAGAGCGACGAGCCGAAGACGAACAATACCAGTGCCGTTGCCACAGAACTGACCGCCAGGCTGTAGCCGAACATCGAGTTCTCGAACACTTTCAGGTTGCTCAATATCAGGCCCAGCCCGATACTCCCGACCGCCGCCAGCGACCCGAGATACCCGATTTGCCCCACGGACACATCGTGGACATCCTGTAGCAGGTTCGGTACCAGAGTCACCCCGAGGATACTGCAGAATACCACCACGAAGGCCAGCAGCAGAATCATACGGGTGGCACCGTGCCGGAACGCTTCGGAATAGGTCACTGGCGCTCCCGGCTGCCGTATGATCTCCCGGTTGGACAGCCGAGAGAAGACGATGAAGCCGGCAATGTTGAACAGCGCAGCAGCGATGAAGATCGCCCGCAGGCTGATCTGCTCAGCCAGGAAACCACCGAGCGCCGGGGTAATCAGCAATGCCGCCGACGGCCCCACATTGAGAATCATCGTAAATGCCCGGACGCGCGCTCGACCCCGTCCAGCCACATCGGCAACCACCGACGAGATAACCGGGAACGATGCCGTAGACCCGGCCATGAGAATAACCCCGGGAAAGAGATGCCACCAGGACTGCGCGATCGACAGGAGCGCAAACCCCAGAATCGCACCCAGACGAGCGACCAGAATCAGGGTCTTTGGCTGAAATCGGTCCATCAGCATTCCGCTCGGCAGCAGAAACAGCAGCCGGGCGAAGCCCCAGAACCCGATCACGAAGCCGATCTGGGCCGGAGAGGCTCCGAGAGACGCGATGTAGAGCGGCCAGAGTGTCATGAAGATGCCAATGCCGGCCTCGTTGAAGAACATCCCCCAGAACATCAGCTTGTTGTCCGGAGCGAGCCCAAGGCTCGGACGCGGAATGCGCAATCCCAGTCCCATAGCGGTGTCAGCGAACCTTTCCGCGCGTAATCGAAATCTCCGTCTGGTTCAGCACGGGTCTTCCATACACCCTGACTGTTAACGTCCGGGGGCCGCGGGCGATGCGGTTCAGCAAGCAGCGTTGTGTTGTGACTTCAGAGCGCAGGCACGTCCCTAGAGACTACTCCAGGAGAACACGCCTCACAAGGCTGATTCGGGTTGTGGTCTGGTCAATCTGGCGATACTCCCTGATAATCAGGGATAATGACAAAGACATGGCCAGAAGGGATTCTCATGATCGATCTCAGAAGCGATACCGCAACCCGACCGTCACGGGAGATGCGCCAGTTCATGGCCGATGCAGAGGTTGGTGACGAGCAGATCCGCGAGGATCCGACCGTCAATCTGCTGCAGGACATGGTGGCCGAGCTGACGGGAAAAGAAGCCGCACTCTTCCTGCCATCCGGAACGATGTGCAACGCAATCGGCATCAAGATCCACACCAGACCCGGTGACAAGATCATCCTGGAGCGTGATGCGCATCCGTTTACCTCGGAGTCCGGTGGCCCGGCGGTGATGTCCGGCGTGATGACCACACTGGTCGATGGAGACCGGGGTGTCTTCACCGGTGAGCACATTCGCTCACTGGTTCCCCCGGTGACCTTCCACTCGGCGCCCACAACGCTTGTGCTGTTCGAGAACACGCACAACAAGGGTGGCGGCCATGTCTGGCCGCTGGAGACGCTCAACGAGGCTGCAGACGTGGCTCACGAGCTGGGTCTGATCACGCACATGGATGGGGCCAGACTGCTCAACGCCGTGGTAGCTTCCGACACCCCCGCCCATGTCTGGTCCGAAAAGATGGACACCGTCTGGATCGATCTCTCCAAGGGCCTCGGCGCCCCGGTAGGGGGCGTGCTGGCCGGTACCCGAGACCAGATGGAAGATGCCCGGCGCTACAAGCACATGTTTGGTGGGGCGATGCGCCAGGCGGGCATCGTGGCGGCAGCCGGCGTCTATGCGCTGCGCCACAATGTCGATCGCATGGCCGAAGATCACGCCAATGCCCGTCGTCTGGCCGAAGGCCTGGCAGCGATCAACGGGATCGAGCTGGTCTACGACACCACCGATACCAACCTGGTCTTCTTCGATGTCTCCGGCACGGGCAAGTCAGCTCCGGATATCGCCGCAGCTCTGAAAGAGAGCGGGGTCCTGATGGGGCCGCAGGGAGCCACACGATTCCGTGCGGTTACCCATATCGATGTCTCCGCCGAGGACATCGAGACCGCACTCACCACAATGAACAAGGTTGTCGCAGCCTAGCGTTGCTGCCCAATCGAGTCGCAACAGAGCGACCCCCTCTCCGAGATTCCGGAGAGGGGGTCATTTTGCGTAATCAGAGCTGAGTGAAAACTAGAGCGGTTCTCACTGGCGTTAACCGGTAGACCGGCGACCTCCGTGTCGCCCCGCCCCGCGAACCGGTCTGGTGGGCGAGGGGCAGGCGGAGCTGCCCGATCTACCAGCCGCTCAACGTTACTGCGAACGAGTCTAATCCCGCGGAGCCCGTACTTCGATACGCTGCTCATAGGGGATCCCCATCGCTTCGAAGAGATCCCAGTTGACCTCGATGCCCCAGTTGGCCCGCCAGTAGCTCAGATCCTGCTGCGCAACACTGTCAGCAATCGTGCACCAGAACGTCTCACCGTTCGGCGCGGTCAGATGCAGGCGCTCTCCGATGATGAAGTCCGGATGCACACAGTAGTAGCCGTTGGGATCGAACTCCCAGTCGTCGATCGCATTCCCCCAGGAGACGTGGAGCTGCATGATGTGCTCCATACGCTCAACCGGGAATGTTTCCTGCCCATAATGGGCAGCTCGTCCAGCGCCAACCCAGTAGAGGTCCGGATCATCATCAGCGTCCGGCGGCTCTGACGATGGTGGGAGCGATGGTGCCGGCTCGTCGTCTTCATCTGGCTCGATACCGAACGGGGATGGCTGGCCCTCGTAGTTGGACACCATCTCCTGCCAGTCGGCAATTGCCTGACTGCTCAAGTGCTCCGGTGGTGCATCGAACGAGCCCACCGCATCCTGCCAGGAGAAATACTCCTCGATGGCGGCTTCCCAGCTGCCGTTCTGGTTATGCAGCATCGCCAGCAAGTTGGCACCCATCCGTGCGTTCACGGTCGGATCGAGCGGATAGGTCACCCCGCGATCTTCGGCCATCGGAATCGGAATGCCGAGCAGTCCCGCGCGGTCACCGTTGATCCGGGCTTTCGGATCGAAGTCACTGGCGGCACTGGCGACGCCTGCCAGCACAAACGGGTCGACCCCGTTCCTGACCGCGGCATCGGCAATGATCTCGCCGTATGGAATCGAGTAGGCCAGCGCATGTAGTCTCGGATCTTCCGGCAAAGAGAGCTCACGCCACGATCGATAGTGGAGACCCGCGTTGCCGGCTTCGACCTGCCACTCAGCATCGTTTTCCGGGTTGTAGGTGAGGACGCGTCGCTCGAACGCCTGCACCATCACCTGAGCAGGCTCTCCCGCGATAACGGTATCCACCCAGAACGCGCCGGTGACCGGATGACCGATGATGTAGCGCCAGTCAAACGGCTGGTCGTCCATCCAGTCCCAGTAAACGTCCGGGATGTTGAAGCCGAGTGTGTCGTCATAGTAGGCAAAGGTCACCTCGTCCGGCGGATTGTCGAGCGTGCTGGTTGTCCCGTCACTGGCGAGTTTCGTCAGCACGGGCTGGCCAATCTGGTCCGCCGCCCGGTTTTCGTCCTGCCCACCGAGTACGGTGAACTGGCCAAGTGTGGCGTAGGTGGGCGAATCCGGATTGTCACTCAGATCCCCGGTGACCGGAATGTCGGCCGGCTCGGTGTCGATTGATTCCGCATCACCAACCTGAATCTGCCCCAGCATCATCTCCCGGATGAGCAGGCCAGATGTGGCGTACCAGATCGAATCCCAGTCTTCGCCAGGATTGTTGATCTCCATGCGTGCTTTATCGAAGTAGTACACCGCACGGTTGCCGTCTGGAGAGTCCGCGTAGGGTTCATGGGTGGCGGATCGAATGGATGGGCCCCAGATCCAGGATCGGCCGGTGTGCTGGCGTGCCGCATCACTATCGGCATCGGCCCAGATATCCGGGATCGGATCAGCGGCAAAATCAGCGGGGACTTCGAAATCCTGCGCACGTGTGTCGAAGCTCTGCGCAGAGATACTGACCAGCGAAACGATGAGAATGAGAGCGAAGGCAGCGTGTAAACTCCGCCGTGTCAAGGATTACCTCCCCTGCACTGGGGTCGCTCCAGATGCAAAGATATTGATTACGCGGGATACGAACGAGGGCATTGTACCCGGAAACCGCTCTGCTGGCGGTATCTGGCTGGTTCATCAATGAATGACGATCCGGCACGAGCCAGTTGCTCGTACCCCATCCGTATTCCCAGACTCAGCGACGAGTCATCCACTATTCTACACTGGACGAACGTACAGTGTACATTCACAGAAATGGGCGGTCTACCCCAATACAGGGCGTTGCTGAGGATCTGCGGGAGTCCTTGAGCCTGAACCCGACCGCGTAGCAGGCTCAGGCTCGACGTGGCAGCAGTATCTCGATCGATTGCTGATTCGGTGCCGGCGTGTCCGCGTGTACGAAGATCTGTCCATCATGTCGCCGGATGACGCCGCGACAGTAGGCGAGATCCAGGGAGAGCTGATCGTTGCGATCACTCGAGAGCCTGGTACTGGAGAGCGGTGCCATCAACGCGGCCAGATCGTCGTCAGAAATGACTGATCCGGTATAGCTGACCTGAACTCGCACCAGAACATCACTATCGGCGATCGTTATCTCTGGAATCGCCTTGTCATCCAGATACTCCGTGATCCGGTTGAGGAGAAAACAGAACGCTTCCTGGATCGTCTGGTGGTCATGCTCGATCATCGTGTCTGTATCGCCAGTGATCGGGATACGGTCGATGGCACTTTTCGGCCGATCGAGACAACTGTCCACCGACCGGGTGATGGTCTGGCCGATCGGGCCCGTATCCAGCGTCAGCGGGAAGGCGCCGCGCTCCAGTCGGCTGACATCGAGCAGTTTCTGAACCAGTCCACTCATCCCATCGACACTGTCGATCGCAGCTTCCAGCCGATTGGGAATCCGATCGTGCTGACCTTTGCGATTCGCCATGAGTGCTAGCTGGATGTTGCCGCGCATACCCGTCAATGGCGTGCGCAGTTCATGGGCAATGAAACCGAGCAGGTGTGCCGTGGATGACGCATCGTCTTCCTCGGAAAAGAGGCCAGTCAATCGGGCATTCTCGGCGATCAGTCCCGCGGTCGTACTGAAAGAGCTGAGGCGGGCCAGTTCATCATCGTCAAAAGGGCGATCTGCGGTCACCCCGAGACCGAGTGCTGCACCATCGTACATCCCTGCCGGCATTCCAACGAAGCCCGAAGGGTTGGCAGACTCCAGTTGCACCTGTCGGGATTTACCCAGCAGCATCCCGGACAGTGACACATGTTCCTGCACCAGGGAACGGTGCATCAGGTCATCGTCGAACGGATCCAGTGCAAGCCAGTGAAGGCGGTCAGACGCTTCGTCGAGACGAAACAGTCCAGCCGCGCGAATCGGTTTCATTGTAATCAGACCGGCACAGATACCGGTCAGTACGGACTCCGGCGTATCGAATGATCCGTACTGTAAGTCATGAACGAGTTGGCCGAAGTGCTCAACAGTCATAGCTCCACGATCATCTTTTGCGTCCAGCATGCGACAAACCTTCCGGGGAGTGGCCGAGGGTATCAGGAGTGATCCCGGGCGGTTGCAATATAAGAATGAGGAAAACGATCACGGGGGGCGGGATTGAGGCGCTGATGCCGTGATCGTCCCACGACTGTTGTACGCATGTGCTGTACCAGAATTTCGAAAGGCTTCAGCAATGCGTAACTCAGCTTTTCTGGACAATCCGGATCGTCTGGAGCGAAGCGTCCCGAGGGCCACTGATGTACATCCCGGCCGCAGCGGCTTCCTGAAGGTAATCTACGCATGTCGAAGTAAGTTCATCACCCGGTGCAACAACGGGAATACCTGGCGGATAGGGGGTTACGATCTCCGAAGAAATCTCCCCGATTGCTTTACGCAGTGGAACAGCGCGAGTTTGCCCGAACGCGGCCTCTCGTGGAGTGATTCGGGGAATAGCCGAGAAGATCGCCGAACCGCTGGACCGCAGGCTGGGACTGATCAGCCCACCTGCTGGCGCGAGGGCGGAATCTGACTCGGCCAGCCAGCGAATTCCCCGGATCAGATGTTCCACAGACTTCCGATCATCACCGATAGTGATATGCACGATCACGCCGGTCAGATCGCTCATCTCAACACCGATCCGGGCGTGATTGCGGAGAAGGTCTTCGGCCTGAAATCCGGTCAAGCCAAGATGCTGAAGATCGATCATGATCCGGGTCGGATCGAACCCGGCACCGGGCCGACCCTCGATTACATCAGGTCCAATAATCCGGACCCCGTCAATCTCCCCAAGCTTCGATCGGGCATCCAGCGCCAGCTCGATCGTCCGCTCCAGCAGTTCATGTCCATGCAGGGCCATCTGGCGACGGGCGGCATCGATCGAGGCGGCGATCATCGCAGATGGACTGGTGGTCTCGATCAGCGAGATCGCCGGGGCCACCTCATCCC